>JAEXNZ010000440.1 GCA_023439425.1 Pseudomonadota bacterium | reverse complement strand
AAGCCCAGCGCGAACAGGATGCCCAGGAACAACCGCTTGCCCATGCCGCCGCTGCGCAGCGAACCGAAGGCGAACGGCACGGCGGCCAGACACAGGGCCAGCACGTTCAGCGGGTAGAACCAGCGGCTCCAGTAGATGTCCTCGTAGTCGCGCGCATCCAGCCCGTTACGCTTGCGGTATTCGATGCTGGTGCGCAGGTCAGCTGCGCTCAGGTTGCGTGGCTTGGACAAACCACTCGCCAATGCGGCTGCATCCAGCTGCGAGTTCCAGGGCTCGGACGCAATGGTCTCGCGCGTGGCTGAGCGCTCGCCAAAGGTGTCGCGACGTACGTCCTTGAGCACCCAGCCGTTGGCGTCGTGTTCGGCCGACCCGGCACGGGTGAACGAGGCAATGTTGCCGTCCTCGCCAATCTTGTACATGCGCACGTCACGCAGGATCAGGCGGGTGCCGGTGCCCGGCAGCAGCTGCTCATCACCGCTGATGGCATTGAGGAAGGTATCCCCCTCGCGCGCCCAGACGCCGGAGTAGCGCGACTGCGCCACGCTGTTGCCGCCCTTGGCGCTGGCCCGAACTTCATCCGCTCGGCTCTGACCCCACGGTCCCAGGGTCTCACCGCTGAGCACCATCACCGCAGTCAGCAGCGACAGCGCGATCGCCACCGAGACACTCAGGCGGCGACGCGACAGGCCCAGCGCGCGCAGCGCGGTCAGCTCGGACGTCGCGGCCAACTGGCCCAGCCCCATCAGCGAACCGATCACCGCTGCCGTCGGGAAGAAGGTGTAGGCGCGGCGGGGCACGGTATACAGCACCCAGGCGGCGGCATGGCCAATGGTGTAGTTGCCCTTGCCGACGTCCTTGAACTCGCCGGAGAAGGCCATCACCACATCCAGGCCGACCAGCACGGCCCAGGTCAGCAACACCGTGCCGAACACGGCACGGCCCAGGTACAGATCAAACCGCATCGGGCGGAATTTCATGCGGTCCTCCGCGGACGCGACAGCCTGCCATCGCGGAAATACATCCAAAGGGCCAGCCCCAGCAGCGGCAGGCTCAGCCACCACAGGCCCAGGCTGCCCGGCACCTTGCCGTCCGCAATCCAGCCCGTGCCGATGAACATGAGGTTCATGCCCACCAGGTAAGCCAGGAACGCCAGCATCATGCGGCCGTAACGCTGCTGGCGCGGCGAACTGCGCGCCAGCGGCAGGGTCATCAGGGCAAAGGCCAGCGCGATCAATGGCGGCGTGATGCGCGAATGCAGCTGGGCCTGGGCCTCCGGACGGGCGTCGCCGAACAGCTGGCCGGTCGGCAGCAGCTCAGGATCGTTCTGATCGCGGGTCACCGCCCCGTCCGGCAAGGCCACGTCGTTGCGGGCGAAGGTCATCAGCTTGTAGTCCAGCCCGGCGTCCAGCGGCCCCTCGATCTGGTGGCCGTCTTCCAGCTCCAGGTAGCGCTGACGGTCGCCCTCGAAGAACATGCGGCCACGCTCGGCCGACATCACCTCGATCCGGCCCTCGCCTTCACGCTCGCGCTGCAGGAATATGCGGCCGAGGCGGGTGCCGTCCGGGGACACCGAGCTCAGGTACACCACCCCGCCGTTGGGCAGCGAGGTGAATTTGCCCGCCTCCAGCCCGGCCATCACCAGGCTGCGGTTGGCGTCCTCGATCATCTTTTCGCCGGTGCGGTCGGCCCACGGGCCCAGCCAGAGCGCGCACAGGCCGATCAGCCCCACCACCGGCAGCACGATCATCAGCACCGGCCGCAGCAGCCGCTTCGGGCCCACGCCAATCGCGGTCAGCACCGCCATTTCCGAGTCGCGGTACAGCCGCGCGGTGGCCAGCAGCAGGCCCAGCATCAGTGCCAGCGGCAGGATCAGCGGCATATAGACGATGAACTGCAGGCCCAGCTGGGAAAACAGCAGCCGGGCCGGCAGGCGGCCGTCGGCAATGTTGCCCAGAATGTCCACCAGCACGCCCCCCACGCTGACCACCAGCAGGACGATCAGGGTGGCCAGGAAACTCTGGACGAAATCACGCAACAGGTAGCGATCGAGCTTCGACATGGGGCGGTGGTTTAAACTCTCGGATTCGTTCGCGGTGCTGCCCAGTCTACCGACCCGGCGTAAACAGCTCGCGATTGTACGGATTTGCCAACGGAATCTGATCAATGGCCCTGGAATTCACCCTGAACCACGCTGCCCCGGCTGCCGCCGAGGTCGACTGCGTCATCGTCGGCGTCTACGCCGACAAGACCCTGAGCCCCGCCGCTCAAGCCCTGGACGCCGCCAGCGGCGGCCGCCTGACCACCCTGGTCAACCGCGGCGATGTCGCCGGCAAGACCGGTGCCACCACCCTGCTGCATGACGTGGCCGGCGTGAAGGCCCCGCGCGTGCTGGTCATCGGCCTGGGCGAACCGGCCAAGTTCGGCGTGCCGCAGTACCTGAAGGCGGTCGGCGACGCCAGCCGCGCCCTGAAGAGTGGCGTCAACGGCCACGCGCTGTTCACCCTGTCGGAAATCGCGATCAAGGGTCGCGATGCAGCCTGGAACATCCGCCAGGCGGTGATCACTGCCGACCACGCGGCCTACCGCTACACCGCCACGCTGGGCACCAAGAAGCCCGAAGCCCCGGGCCTGGCCACCCTGGCCATTGCCGGCACCGACGCCCAGGCCCTGACCCAGGGCCAGGCCATTGCCGCCGGCGTCCAGTACGCCCGCGAGCTGGGCAACCTGCCGCCGAACCTCTGCACCCCCGCCTATCTGGCCGAGTCCTCGGTGGCCTTCGCCCAGCAGCACGCCGGGGCCGACGCCGAGATCCTCGACGAAGCCGGCATGGAAGCGCTGGGCATGGGCTCGCTGCTGGCCGTGGCCCGCGGCTCGGCCAACCGCCCGCGCCTGGTGGTGCTGAAGTGGAGCAACGGCGGCGACGCCAAGCCCTACGTGCTGGTCGGCAAGGGCATCACCTTCGACACCGGCGGCGTCAACCTGAAAACCCAGGGCGGCATCGAAGAAATGAAGTACGACATGTGTGGCGCAGCCAACGTGATCGGCACCTTCGTCGCCGCGGTCACCGCCCAGCTGCCGCTGAACCTGGTGGTGGTGGTGCCGGCGGTGGAAAACGCCATTGACGGCAACGCCTACCGTCCGTCCGACGTGATCACCTCGATGTCGGGCAAGACCATCGAAGTCGGCAATACTGACGCCGAAGGCCGCCTGATCCTGTGCGACGCGCTGACCTACGCGCAGCGCTTCGAGCCGCAGGCACTGGTCGACGTGGCCACCCTGACCGGGGCCTGCATGGTCGCGCTGGGCCACCAGACCGCCGGCCTGATGTCCAAGCACGACGACCTGGCCAATGAACTGCTGGCCGCCGGCGAACACGTGTTCGACCGCGCCTGGCGCCTGCCGCTGTGGGACGAGTACCAGCCGATGCTGGATTCCAGCTTCGCCGACGTCTACAACATCGGCGGCCGCTGGGCCGGTGCGATCACCGCCGGCTGCTTCCTGTCGCGCTTCACCGAAGGCCAGCGCTGGGCCCACCTGGACATCGCCGGCGTGGCCAGCGACGAAGGCAAGCGCGGCATGGCCACCGGCCGTCCGGTCGGCCTGCTGAGCCAGTGGCTGCTGGACCAGGCCGCGCGTTGACATGCCGCGGGCTGACTTCTATCTGATCGCCAAGCCGCGGTTCCTCACCGAACCGCTGCGCCTGGTCTGCGAGCTGGCCCGCAAGGCCAATGACGCCCAGCTGCCCACGCTGGTGCTGGCCCGTGACCAGGCCCAGGCCGAGGCGCTGGACGAACTGCTGTGGTCGTTCGACGACGACGCCTACATTCCCCACCAGATCGCCGGTGAGGACATGGACGAGGAAGAAGCCCTGGTGCTGATCGCCGTGCCCGGGGGTGAAGCCCCGGCCCGGCCGCTGGTGATCAACCTGCGTGATGACCCCTGGCTGGGGGCCTGCGACCGCGTGCTGGAAGTGGTGCCGGCCGACCCCGAAGCGCGCGAACCGCTGCGCGAGCGCTGGCGCCAGTACAAGGCGCTGGGCTTTGATCTGAACAAGTACGACATGTAACTGACGGCAGCGCCCCTTGATGGGGCGCTGCGCTGCCCTGATTCTTATCCGATTGCCTTTCCCGGTTGCCCCGCATGACCCAACTCGCCTCCAGCTACGATCCCAAAACCTTCGAAACGGCGCTGTACGACGCCTGGGAGAAGGCCGGCCATTTCAAGCCGTCCGGCCAGGGCGAGCCGTACACCATCCTGCTGCCGCCGCCGAACGTCACCGGCACGCTGCACATGGGCCATGCCTTCCAGCAGACCCTGATGGACGCGCTGGTGCGCTACCACCGCATGCGCGGCTACGACACGCTGTGGCAGGTGGGCACCGACCACGCCGGCATCGCCACTGAAATGGTGGTCAGCCGTAACCTGGCACTGGAAGGCAACGGCGAAACCCGTGATTCGCTGGGCCGCGACGGCTTCATCAGCAAGGTGTGGGAGTGGAAGGCGCAGTCGGGCGACATCATCGAGCGCCAGATGCGCCGCCTCGGCACCTCGGCCGACTGGTCGCGCAGCACCTTCACCATGGACCCGCAGCCGTCCGAGGCGGTGGTCGAAGCCTTCGTGCGCTGGCATGAGCAGGGCCTGATCTACCGTGGCCAGCGCCTGGTCAACTGGGATCCGGTGCTGAAGACCGCCATTTCCGATCTGGAAGTGGAAGCGTCCGAGGAAGACGGCTTCCTGTGGTCCATCGCCTACACCCTCGACGAAGGCCTGAGCTACGAGCACGTCGAGCGTGATGCCGACGGCGTGGAAACCCTGCGCGAAACCCGCGACTACCTGGTGGTCGCCACCACCCGTCCGGAAACCCTGCTGGGCGACACCGCGGTGATGGTGCACCCGGAGGACGAGCGCTACCAGCACCTGATCGGCAAGCAGGTGGTGCTGCCGCTGACCGGCCGCCGCGTGCCGGTGATCGCCGATGACTACGTCGATCGTGCGTTCGGTACCGGTGTGGTCAAGGTCACCCCTGCGCACGATTTCAACGACTACCAGGTCGGCGTGCGCCACAACCTGCCGATGATCAACCTGTTCACCCCGACCGCCTCGGTGAACGAGAACGCGCCGGAACGATTCCAGGGTCTGGACCGCTACGACGCGCGCAAGGCCGTGCTGGGCGAGCTGGAAGACCTGGGCATTCTGGTCGAGACCAAGGCACACAAGCTGCAGGTGCCGCGCGGCGACCGCACCGGCCAGGTGATCGAGCCGTACCTGACCGACCAGTGGTTCGTGAAGATGGACGAGCTGGGTCGTCGCGGCCTGGAACTGGTTGAGAGCGGTGCGATCGGCTTCGTGCCGCCGAACTGGATCAACACCTACCGCCACTGGATGACCAACATCCAGGATTGGTGCATCAGCCGCCAGCTGTGGTGGGGCCACCGCATTCCGGCGTGGTTCGATGCTGCCACCGGCAACTGCTACGTCGGCCGCAGCGAAGCCGAAGTGCGCGAAAAGAACGGACTGGGCAGCGACGTGGTCCTGACCCAGGAAAGCGACGTGCTGGAGACCTGGTTCTCGTCGCAGCTGTGGCCGTTCTCGACCCTGGGCTGGCCGAACGCGCAGGCGATGGCCGAGCGCGGGTTCGACCGCTACCTGCCGTCGTCGGTGCTGATCACCGGCTTCGACATCATCTTCTTCTGGGTGGCGCGCATGATCATGGCCACCGACAACCTGACCGGGAAAATCCCGTTCAAGGACGTGTACTTCACCGGCCTGATCCGCGACGGCGAAGGCCAGAAGATGTCCAAGTCCAAGGGCAACGTGCTGGACCCGCTGGACATCATCGACGGCATCAGCATCGACGACCTGGTTGCCAAGCGCACCGGCGGGTTGATGCAGCCGAAGATGGTGGAAAAGATCGAGCGCAAAACCCGCAAGGAATTCCCGGACGGCATCGCCGCGCACGGGGCGGATGCACTACGCTTCACCATTGCCGCGCTGGCCACCCACGGGCGCGACATCAAGTTCGACATGAACCGTGCGGAAGGCTACAAGAACTTCTGCAACAAGCTGTGGAACGCCAGCCGCTTCGCGCTGATGAACACCGAAGGCACCCAGTTCGCTGGAGCGCCGACGCCGCGCACCGATGCCGAGCGCTGGATCCTGGCCCGTCTGGCCGCCACCACCGCGGAAGCGCAGGGCCATTTCGCCGCGTACCGTTTCGACCTGCTGGCGCAGTGCCTGTACGAGTTCGTGTGGAATGCGTTCTGCGACTGGTTCCTGGAGCTGAGCAAGCCGGCCTTGAACGGCAGCGATGCCGCCGATGCCGAAAGCACCCGCCACACCCTGCTGTACGTGCTGGAAGCGCTGCTGCGCCTGCTGCACCCGCTGACCCCGTTCATCACCGAACAGCTGTGGCAGCAGCTGGCCCCGCGTCTGGGGCTGAGCGAAGCCACGCTGTCGCTGCGCCCCTACCCCACCGCGGCCGAGTTCGCTGGCGATTTCGCCCAGGCAGAGTCTGACGTGGAGTGGCTGAAGGCGGTGATCAGCGCGGTGCGTCGCGTGCGCAGCGAGTTGAATGTCGCCCCGTCCAAGCTGGTACCGCTGCGCCTGCAGGCCGGCGTGGCACAGGACCGTGCGCGCATCGAGCGTTTCAGTGCGTCGATGGCGTTCCTGTTGAAGCTGGACAGCATTGAATGGCTGGGCGACGGTGAAACCACGCCGCCGGCCGCGGCTGCGATTGTCGGCGAGCTGAAACTGCTGGTGCCGTTGGAAGGCCTGGTGGATCTGGATGCCGAACGCGCGCGCCTGGACAAGGAAATCGCGCGCGTGCAGGGCGAGTACGAGAAGAGCGAGACCAAGCTGGCCAAGTTCACCGACAAGGTGCCGGCGGCGGTGGTCGAGCAGGAACGTGTGCGCCTGGCCGATTGGACCACCCAGCTGGCCGGTCTGCGCG
>JAEXNZ010000038.1 GCA_023439425.1 Pseudomonadota bacterium | reverse complement strand
CCCTGCCCGCGCCGGCCGCTACCGAGCGTGCGGCATAGGCACCTTCGCCGCGCGGCTCCACGCGCGCAGTCCCATCACCGCCAACCCGATGAACAACACATACAAGCCGGCGGTCACATTCAACGACTTCACCACGTACATGCCCACGTACACCACATCGACCACGATCCACAGCCACCACGTGGCCACGTGACGGCGCGCCTGCCACCACTGCGCCACCAGGCTCAATGCGGCCAGCATGGCATCCAGCCAGGGCAGCGCCGCATTGGTCCAGGTGTGCATCGCGGCACCCAGCAGCAGGCCACCGAGCACACCGACGCCCAGGTCGCGCAGCAGCTGCCGGCGTGACAACGGCGCGATGGTGATCTGCCCTTCGACCGCCGCAGTGCGCCGCCAGCTCAGCCAGCCATACAGCAGGAACGCCCCGAACGCGATCTGCAGCAGCGTGTCCGAGTACAGCCGCGCTTCCACGAACACCACCGCATACAGCGCCACAGCGACCAGCCCCACCGGCCACGCCAGCAGATGCCGGCGCGCCATCAGCCACACGCCGAGGATGCTGGCGGCGACCGCAGACCATTCGAGCACGGCCGGATTCATAGGCCGATCGTCACCGACAGGCGCGCCTGGCGCGGTGAACCGGCGAACAGGTAGTAGTCACCGTCCGTGCTGCCGGTGTCACGCCAGTAGAAGCGGTCGAACAGGTTGTCCACCGACAGATTCCAGCGCACCGGGCGCTGACCCAGGGTGTGCTGGAAGCGCAGCCCGGCATCGAACACGCTGTACGACGGCACCTTCACCTTGCCATCCACCGTGGCCACGTTCGCCGACGCGTAGCGCCAGCCCGCCCCGACCGCCAAACCTTCCACGAAGGGCAGTGCGTAATCCACGTGCACCGTGGCGCGCCGCTTCGGCACGTTCACCAGCTGATGGCCCTCATAGGCCGGCGTGCCGGTGTCACGCGCGCGTGCCTGCAGCACGCTGGCGCTGGCGGTGAGCGTCAGGCGCTCGCTGAGCTGGCCGTCGGCACTCAACTCCAGCCCGGTGTGCACCTGGCGTCCGTCCTGCACGAAGGTGTAACCGGCCTCGCTGTCATCGGGCTGCGCGTACTGCAGGGGCAGGGACGTGCGGAACAGCGCCGCACCCAGGGTGAGCGCGTCGGTGCGGGCGAACTTCACCCCCACTTCGGTCTGGCGCGACTCCAGCGGCTGCAGCCAGCTGCCCCCGTTCTGGGTCCAGAACGGAGCTTCCTTGCCCAGCGAAAGGCCTTCAACGTAACTGGCATAGACGCTGACCGCGTCATCCGGCTTGAACACCACCGCCGTCTGCGGCATGAACTTCGAAAGCCGGCTCTGCCGCTCGGGCGTGCCGCGCTTGTCGTAGGCGCGCTCGTCCATGCGCACGTAACGGCCGCCGGCCAGCCACTGCCACTGGTCGGTGAAGCTCACCCGGTCCAAAACGAATGCAGAACGCTGCCAGCTGTCCAGCCGGCGCGCCGAGGCACCGGGCTGCAGCGGCGAGGGGTCAAACACCGGCACCTGCGGGTCATGGATGTTGGCGGTGCCGACGTACTCGTTGACGTTCTGGCGCTTGTCCACGGTGCGGTGGAAGGCATCCACGCCGAACGAAACCTCGTGCCGCACGCTGCCGGTGGCGAAACGCCCGCGCAGTTCGGCGCGCAGCTGCTGGTTCACCCGGGTGTCGTCGGGGCTGCGGTAGTCGTAGATGTCGTAATCGCCATTGGGCGCGAAGTAGTTGCCCGGGGTGCTGCCGTCGGCGCAGGCTTCGCTGTAATAGCAGCCATAGGCGAAGGCGACGTTGTCATTGATCACCGTGCGGCTGTGACCCACCGACACGCGTGACTGCCAATCCGGGGTGAAATCGAAGGTGTGCAGCGCGGTCAGGTTGGTGCTGGCGATGCCCACCGGCTGTACCCACGGCTGGTAGCCGAGCATCTTTTCGCGGTCCACGCCGCGCGGAACACCGGTCGCGCCGAGCAGCTGGAAACCGGACGCCGAGCGTTGCGCGCTGGTCTGGTAGTTGGCATCTACTTCCAGCTTGCTGCGCTCGCTGATCTGCCAGTCGGTCGCCAGCGAATAGAAGTTGCGGCGGCCGTCGGCATGTTCGATGTAGGAATCGCTGTCGTCCCAGGCCGCATTGAAGCGCAACCCGAACGTAGGCGTCAGCCAATGGCCGACATCCACCGCAGCGTAGCGGGAGCCTTCTGAGTCGGTGCCCAGGGTCAGGTTGCGTACCTCGGCCGGGCGCTTGCCCACGTAGTTGATCAGGCCGCCCGGTGCCATCACCCCGGCGGCGAGGCCGGCCTCACCCTTGAGCACTTCCACCTGGGCGATGTTTTCCAGCGCCAGACGCTGCTCACCGGCGATGGACAGCCCGTTGAAGCGATAGCCGGTGGCCAGGTCCAGCGCAAACCCGCGGATGGCCACGTTCTGGTAGTAGCCCACCGGGGCATAGCTGTCGCCCAGCGACGCGTCGTGCCGGGCCAGTTCGGACAACCCCCGCACCTGCAGGCGGTCCAGGTACTCGCTGCCCAGCACATTCACCGACGCGGGCGTGTCCTTCCAGCTGCCCACCCCGAAGCTGCTCGATGGCGGCGATTTCTTTGTCTGCTGGTGCGCCTGCACCCGGATGCCGGCAAGGTCGGTGGGCGAGCGTTCGCCCGCGTCGGCGGCAGGTTCGCTGGCATGCAGCGGCAGGGCGGCACCGAGGGCGGCGGTCAACAGGGAAATGCGCAGGCGGTTCATTCGTTTCGTCATCAGCCAGAGGAGACGAAGCGAAGGCACGCACGCAACAATGCCCTGGACGGACACTGCGTGTGCTGCTCAAAGCTCCCTACGCCGGTGCAAACCGGATCAGGTTCCAAGGGACTCTCTCAG
>JAEXNZ010000444.1 GCA_023439425.1 Pseudomonadota bacterium | reverse complement strand
GGCCTGGATATCATCCGGGCCGCCGCTGGTGGATCACATCGTGTGCCCGGAGCTCTTAGAGCACGGTCAGGGTCACATCAATGTTGCCGCGGGTGGCGTTGGAGTACGGGCAGACGATGTGCGCCTTCTGCACCAGCTCTTCCACCTGTTCACGCGGCAGGCCCGGCACGCTGATCTGTAGCTCGGCCTCAATGCCGAAGCCGGTCGGAATCTGACCGATGCCCACGCGGCCGGTGATCTGGGTCTCGGCCGGCAGTGCGACCTTGGCCTGACCCGCCACGAACTTCAGCGCGCCCAGGAAGCAGGCCGAGTAGCCGGCCGCGAACAGCTGTTCCGGGTTGGTGCCCGTACCGCCTGCACCGCCCAGCTCGCGCGGGGTGGACAGCTGCACGTCCAGCACGTTGTCCGACGAGACGGCGCGACCTTCGCGACCGCCGGTTGCGGTGGCCTGGGCGGTGTACAGAACCTTTTCAATCGACATGGGATATCTCCTGGCTGTGAAGGGGTGAACCGTTGTTGATGTGTACTTTGCCCGCAATGGGTGGACGTGTGGCAACATGGCGTCCAGAAAACTTGATCTGGAGTCCGCCATGGTCGACCGCCTGCAATCCCTGCTCAGCCGTTTCGCGGTCCGTGCCGAGGTCTTCCACACGGGCGCGCTGACCGGCACCAACGATCTTCCCGGCGACGGCGAGCGCGGCCAGCTGCACCTCATCCGCGACGGCCGCATCCAGGTGAAGCATCAGGACGGTTCGGTGCTGGACATCGACCAGCCCAGCATCCTGCTCTATCCCCGCGCGCACGCGCATCGCCTGGTCGTAGACCCCAGCACCGGCGCGGGAACCGCCTGCGCCCACGTGCAGTTCGAAGGCGGCATCAACAACCCCATCGTCAACGCCTTGCCGCCGGTGATCTGCCTGCCGCTGCAGGAGCTGTACGGCGGTGCGCCGATTCTGGAGGTGCTGTTCGAAGAAGCCTTCGCCCAACGCTGCGGCCGCCAGGCGCTGCTGGACCGCCTTTTCGAAATCGTGCTGATCCAGGTGCTGCGCGTGCTGATGGAGAACGGTCAGCTGCGCGTTGGTCTGCTGGCGGGCATGGCACATCCCCGCCTGCGCTACGCACTGGTGGCCATTCACGAAGCACCGGCCGAAGAGTGGACGCTGGAAAGTCTTGCCCAACGTGCGGGCATGTCGCGCAGCGCGTTTGCCGACAGTTTCCGCGACACCATCGGCAGTACACCCGGCCACTACCTGCAGGGCTGGCGGACCCGGCTGGTGCAGCAGGCGCTGCGCAAAGGGCAGCCGCTCAAGCGCATTGCGATGGATGTGGGCTATGGCAGCGAGGCGGCGCTGTCGCGCGCGTTCAAGGCGCAGACCGGGCAGTCGCCGCGGCAGTGGAAGCAGGGCGTGGAAACCAGAGCTGCCGTGACGACGTGAGGGGTCGCCACGGCAGGAGGGGCTACTGGATGTTGAGCGGATCGTCGCCCTTCTTGTACGCGTAGCCGGTCATCACCCAGTGCCCACCGTGACCGGTGGAAGGTTCGGTCCACTGGAACGTCCACGACTGCATCGTGCCGTCCGGCAGCGTGTTCTCCACGCTATAGACCTCACCCGGGTAGCCTGAGTCCGGCAGCCCGCCGGGCGGCGTCGGGGTGTTGCGCTGGGTGAGAGGGAAGTGCTGGATTCTTTCTACGGACACCACGCCTGCGCCGCTCAGCGGTGGGAACCGAGGCGCATGCTTCGACACCCATGCGAGTACTTTCTGCCCCTCGCTCTGGTTTGCTGCCCAGGTGTGATTGACGACGACGGTGGCACTGGATGGTGCTTTAGCTACCGCCACGCTGGTGGCGCTGGCTGCCAGTACAAGCGCGAGCACTGCTGGAACGATCAACTTCATGGCATTCACTCCCTTGATCAAGCGCGATGCGGATTCACCGCGCCGGATCGAGGCTAGTGCACTGCTTGCATCATTCCGAATGCAACAACTTGCATCCTACGGTCCATCGAGATCAAATCTGACCGGGTACGGAGCCGACTTAAGGCTAGCCGGGGCTAGACGAACCAGGACTCAGTGAGGCGTTAAGAGCGCCGTAAACAATGCACGCAAGGAGCACGCCAAGCCCTCAAACCCCGAAGTGACCAACCATACCGTTAGCACGAGAGTGCCCCAGGTAAGCAAGAAGTTGAGACTTCCGAGCGCCCATCTCAGGGGGAATGAGTTTTCAAGTCGTGAACCGGAAATCTGGATTCCCATTGCGCCCAATAGCCACATGCAGAGCTTTGGCTCCCTTCTCTTCATTTATTCGCTCTCCTTCGCGGAAAAGTTGGCCGACCAGAAGGCGGCCAACGTTATCGGGTCAATCCATTGAGGCTAGTGCGCCGCTTGCATCATCTCGAATGCAACAACTTGCATCCTACGGCTGCTCGGGAACAAATCTGACCCCGTCCGACACCGCGCCTCAGATCGTCCACTCCCTATCCGTCGTAAACATGATCGTCAGCCACCGGTCCGGAGACTCTTCCCCCAGCGCCTCGCCAATCTCATCGCGCAGCCGATCCCATTCAACCAACGCACGCGGCGGGTCATTCTCCGGCACCACAAAGAACAGCTCGATCTGGTCACCGCGTCCGACCTTGGCCACGTAGCTGCGGTGTTCAATGAAGCCATGCCTTGCGACGACAGCTCGCGCCACCTCATCCACATGCGCCTGTAAACCCACCGGCGTGATCAGCAGAATGTCCGACAGCGCCCGCCGCACCGTTCCCAGCGGAGCCAGCACAACAAATGCGCACACCACCAGCAGGATGGCCGGATCGATATACGGCACCACCCAGGCCCACTGGGTGCCACGTAGCATCCAGCCGCCGCCAAACGCCAGCAGGTAGGCCCCGGACATCGCCGCCGCCACCATCCAGTTCTTCGCATCCAGCCCCACGAACTCCGAGCCGATGCGCCGGTTCGCCCGCCGCACGAAGATCGCCAGCGCACTCTCGGCAATGATCGAAAGCACCGCGAACACAATCGCCGGCCCCAGCGCGATATGCCGTCCGCCGGACATCAGCGCGTCCACGGCATTGACCGCCGCATACAGCGCCGCGCCGATCATCAGCGTGCCGCTGACCCCCAACACGATGGGCTCCAGGTGCCAGAAGCCCATGGTGAAGCGCTGGTTCAAGCGTGATTGCAGCGCATCCACATTGGTGGACAGGCTGATCAGTCGCACGACCAGCAGTGACAGCCAGGTCATCACCACGTCGATCAGGCCGTAGATGCCGTCGAAGATGATCAACGAGGAGTTTGCCAGCAGCCCGAAGGCCACGGCCGCCGCCGCCATCGCGAACGAGGCCGCAATCGACAGGCTCAGCACGCCCTGTTCGGTGGTGGGGTCGAAGCGGGAAGGGCGGGTGCTGCGCATGGTGACAGGGCCGGGTGGACCGGGTCCATTGTGCACATCTCCCGTGACAGGCCATGAAGATCGCCTGTAAGTGACTGATATGAATGATGGAAGAATCGGCGCGCCCACCCCGCGTCATCAACTTGACGCTCATCCCGTACAATCGCCCCAGCGCAGCCGTGGGGACGGTTGCCGGCCGGATGTGGGAGCCGTATCGCCGGGCGGTAACGATCCGCTGTGCAGAATGGATGCTCAACTACCGCCGTGCGCCCCAACAGGGCCAGGCATTACGCAGGGAGAAGCGAAACGTGAACTTGAACATCTCGAATGTTGTGATGAGCGCAGCCACACGCCGTGCTGCATTGCTGGCACTTTGCCTTGGGGTGGTTGCCTCCCATCCTGCCGCCGCCGCTCCAAAGACCCCCTCGGCACCCGCCGCGGACACGATCAGCGACGAGGACATGGATCCGGGCCTGGACGATTCCTACAACATTGCAGACCTTCGTCCGCAGTACAAAGCGTGCATCGACGCCAGTGACGCGGTCATGCCGAAGGTGCAGGCGTGCCAGGAACAGGAGTTTGTATACCAGCGCGGGCGCATGCGCGCTGCCCTGGACAGGATCGACGCCGGCCCGGACAGCTACTTCAAGGACGAGATCGGCAACTGGCAACACATCTACATGCAAAGCACCGACATCAGCTGCACGAACCTGGAGGAACGGGGTCCGGCAGGCGAAGGGCTGTCTTGCCGCATCAATCGTTACGCCAACCGCGCGCGCGCGCTGGAAGGGCTGGCCGACATGGCCGACAAGGCTTACGCAAAGGGGAAGTGAGCCACCATGAGGAACGGAATCTCTCAAACTGCATTGTTGGTCCTCTGCCTTGCGCTGGCCGCCTGCAACCCTTCCGCCAAGGCGAGCACGCTGGCTGACATGGCCGAGGGTAAGGTGCCACAGGCAAACGCGGACGAGCAGGAGTGGGCCCCCGTACCGACCACGCAGAAGCGGGCAGTTGTGACCGGCGACGTCGATCCGGAAGCGCCAATCCTTGATGAGGACGGAAACCCCTACACGCCGGATAGCTCCTACAATCGCGCCAACCTGCGCCCCAGTTATGGCAAGTGCATCCGCGCCAGCGATGCATCGACCCCGGCGCTGCAGGAATGCGGCGACGAGGAGTATGTCTTTCAGCGCAAGCGGATGATTGCGGCACTGGACGTCATCGGCGCGGGGCCAGACAGCGTGTCCAAGGACAAGCTGATGGATGAGCAGGATGCCTACATGAGGGACACCGACCTCTACTGCCGCTACGACTGGAGGACGCAAGGCCAAGGTCATATGCTGGATGCGCAGTCGTGCCGCATCAACCGTCACGCCAATCGTGCCGACGCACTGGAAAGAGTGATTCGCAGGGCAGGCAAGGCAGACGCGAAGAAGAATTGAAACAACATGGAGAAGCGCAACGTGCGGAACTTGAACTCAAAATCTTGGAATCTGCCAGCCGGCGCGGCAATGCGTGGTAGCGCACTGCTGGCACTTTGCCTGGCGGTAGCTGCCTGCAAGCCCTCTGCCCCGGAGACCGGTGTCGTCAGCGCGCCCGCCGCTCCCGCTCCCGCTCCCGCCGCGGCAGCACCGGCAGCGGATTCAGCTCCCGCCTCGGCTTCTGCCGATGCGCCTGCCGCGGCCACTCCGCAGACGACTGCTGCACCGGCCACGGCCGCGGATACCGTGAGTGACGAAGACATGGATCCGGGCCTGGACGATTCCTACAACGTCGCAGATTTCCGTCCGCAATACAGCGCGTGCATCAAGGCCACTGACGCGGTGATGCCGGCAATCGCGGCGTGCCAAGACGAAGAGTTGGCGTACCAGGAGAAGAGGCTGCGCGCTGCCCTGGCCCGGATCAACGCCGGCCCGGACGGTTACTTCAAAGACGAAG
>JAEXNZ010000425.1 GCA_023439425.1 Pseudomonadota bacterium | reverse complement strand
CTTCCAGGCTGAGGTTGCCGCCACCAAGCGTACCAAACCCAGTGAAACCGACCATCCGAGGCGTACCTGAACTGCTGCTGCGAGCCCTGACATAGGTACCGAAGTTGATCCACCAACTGGTGCTGGCCGGATCGATTCCCGCAGTGGTGCCAGAGCCCTGCCGCCACAGCCAGTTACCCACGCTGCTGCTGGCCGCATCCGCGTACACGGCATCCGAGAATCCGTCCAGGGACGCGCTCTCGGCCCAGGTATCACCAAGAATGTCCGCACCGGCGGCTACCAGCAGATTTCCGCCGGCGTCCGGATACCACGCCCGGTAAGCAGCCAGCGCGGCGTCATATGCGCCACCTGCCTGCACCGGACCCAACAGCGAGGACAGTCCTGGCAGTGGTGCCCGCGCAGGGTCGAATGTGGCATCCAGGTCCGCTCCCAACGAGGTGGGTGTGCCGGCGGTATACACGCCAAAGCCGGACCGCATGGCCACATCCCCTGCCGCAAGCAGATTCAGGTCACCGGTACCCGTGCGCAGAACGCTCCAGGCGGGGCTGCCGGGGCGGCTGGCGTACAGGGTTTCCTCGACCCACTCTCCGCCGCCGTAGCAGAAGGTCGGATCCAGAGCGCACAACTCGTTCTCGGTGTAGCCGATCATCTCAGCCAGTTCGCGAACCGGACGGTCGGCGAAACTCTCGTCACCCCACAGATTCAGCGAACCCTCCCGGGTCAGCAGGCGACCTCCGATTTCACAGTAGGCATCGCCAAGCGCACACAGTTCTTCTTCGGTGTAACCGATGGCCTCGGCCAGTTCGCTTACCGGCTTGCCCACCCAGCTGTCGTCGCCCCAGAGTTCCAGCGAGCCCTGGAGCGTGACCACGCGGGTTCCGATGAACACACTGGTGGTTTCCACCGTACGGATGGTCGAGTAATGCGTATCGGACAGGATCAGATTGCCCTTGGCACCAAAACGGCGCGTACGCATGTCTGCCGCCTCGGTATCCGCACCGGCCACGACAGTGATGTCCCACGATGTGGTGCCTTCCGGCAGCATGGTCGCCAACGCCCAGTTGCGGCCCTGGTTGCCACTGGCGTCGGCGGGGCGCAGGTTCACCGGAGTGTTGCCGGCCAGCACGATCTCGGTCATTGACGGAATCAGCGAACCGGCCTTGAGTTCCACCGCCGTGCTCAGGCGCATGTCGGCCGGCAACGGAACACCTGCCGGCCACTGCTGCGCCTGCACTGCCAGTGCGCTGTCCAGGCGGAAGCCCGCGCCCAGCGTCGAGCCCGGGCCCAGACTCAATGGCGCGGACAGCATGGTGCCCGCCGCCAGCACCTGACCGTCGGCGGTGGTCACCGACGCGCGCAGCACGGTGCCGGCCGTCAATTGCAGGGTAGCGGCGATGCGCGTGGGCATCGGCACTTCGGTTCCGGCCGGCAGGGTCATGGCACGGAAGGGAATGGCGTAGTTCAAGGTTGTGCCGACCGTGAAGCGGGTGTTTGCCTGCAGGCGCACGCCGCCGATCGGCACGATGATGTCGGCACCGTACGGTGTCCGCGCGTCACCGCTGGCGCTGGGCATCAGCAACCAACCGCCTTCGTCAGGATTGCTCGGCGGCGGCGCGAAACCGTCGTTGATGCTGCCGTACAGGTTGATGTCACCCTCGGCGCGCAGCACCAGCGAACCGGACTCGCCGAAGCCGCGCCGCAACGGGTCATTGCGGTCTGCCTGGGGGCCATAGCGGTAGCCGGAGAGATCGATATCCCCGGACACCACCAGGTCGCCGCGGCTGTTGGCTCCGCCGGCGTTGGCAACGATCTCCACGCCGGGACGCAGTCGGTAGCTGCCCAACGCGGCAACGCGCTGCTGCAGGTCGGTGTTGGCGAGGGCAGCATCGAACCACGCGCGGTTGTCCGGATCCACCACCTGGTCCAGCCAGGTCTGGGTGACGAGCTGCGGGCGATTACCGTGCACATCGTCAGCGCTGGCCAGCGGTGCATCGGTGTAGCGGCGGAAACCGTTCACAAGAGTCTCGCGCGCGCCAGCGATGCGGAGGCCGCTGGCCACATCGATGCCGGCGTCGCTGCTGCCCACACGCGGCACGTTGAGGCGCAGCATGCCGCGTGGCGCGCCGTCATTCTGGCCAGCGGCCGTGCCTACCGCCACGTCGGTGCCGCTGCGCAGGTCCAGCTGTGCCGCACTGCCCAGGACCACACGACCCCGGCTGCTGGTCAGTTCGATATCCGCGCGGTTGGGGCTGTCGATGATTTTTCCGTAGCTGTCCACGCGCAGGCCAGTGCCGTGCGCATCCAGCGCGCCGTTTACCTGCAGCAGATCGCGCGCGGCCAGCCGGATGCTGCCTACCTGCACGCCGCTGGCGTCAATGCGTCCATTCACCTGCAGGCTGCCACCGTCAACGCTGATGTCGACGGAACGTGCCTTCACTTCATCGCCAATCACCAAGTCGCCTTCGTCCAGCTGGAAGGTGCGTGCACCGGTGATGCCACCGGCGTTAAGCCGCTGGTTCAATCCCTGGAAATCCTCCAGCTGGCGCGCATGCAGCACCAGTTCGCCGCCATCCCAGGGTACCAAGCTGCCGCCGGCGTCGGTGGTTCCGCTGGCCCCGCCGAGCAGTGTGCCGGCCAACGCCACGCGTCCGCCCTCTGCCCCGCTGGCATTGACGGTGAGGCGTCCACCGCGGTTGTTACGGGCCGAGACATCGATGCGTGAGCCTGCATCGGCGAAAATGTCGCCGGACGCCGCGCTCAGTTCAACGTCGCCGCCCCAGCTGTACTTGTCGACGTCCAGCAGGGTAACGGTGCGCCCGGCCAGGTCGAGGTTGGCCTTGCCGCCCAGCGTAATGCCGCCATCGGCCTTGGCGCTCAGGCGACCGGACGCCAGCTTCAGGGTGCTGTCGAGGACGATGTCGCGCGCCTGCAGCGACAGCTCGGCTCCCAACGCTGCACTGTCGCCGGCCGCGCTGCCATTACCGTGCATGGTCAGCATGCCACCGGTGCGTACTGCCAGCTTCGCGGCATCGGCACCGGTGAACAGCGGTGTGGTGATGTCCAGCTCACCCCCGGTGTAGGTCCAGCCCTGTCCCGCCACGTAGTCGCCCTGCTGCTGGTAGACATCCAGCGTTCCCTTGCCGGAAAACAGCACGCGGTCACTGGCCTGCAGATTGACCGAGGAGAACCCCAGCAGTTGACGGTTGGCACTGGATTCCGAGTTGCGTCGGGTGAACGCGGGCGAGCCCAGCTCCAGCGTGGAGGCCACGATGTCCAACTGCCCCGCACCGAGACGGTCGACCATGGCCGCACCCTGCGGCGTGGTCGCACCGCTGCCGATGGCGGCCTGGGGTGACGCCATGGCTCCATCCCACACCAGCGTGTCGGCGACGATCCGGGCGCGATCATCCGCGTTGCCGTAGCCGTGGATCGCGGGGGCACCGAGCATCAGCTGCTTGAGTTGGCTCTTGCCGGTAACCGCGTCGCGGGTGTCCAGCTCCACGCTGCCGATCACGTTGATGGCATCACGAGCGCTCAGGCTGAGCGTTTCCAGTGCCGGGGCCTGGATCGCGGTGTTGCCTTTCAGCAGATTCTGCAGCATGTCCTGGTTGAGCGTGAGTCCGGCCGGCAGACCGCCATTCGCGGCGAATGCGGCAATCGCATCGGCCTGGCCCAGGTTGATCGCCGAAACCGCCAGGCCCAGCCGACGTGTTCCGTAGCTGGCCTTCTCTCCAATCTGTAGGCGACCTTCGGTCGCAGCGGTGATGCTGCCTTCGGACACCACCAGTGCCTGGCCCGTGCACGTGGTTTTCAGGCAAGCGCCGATGTTGATATCAACGTTGGCGACATCGCCATTCGGCAACAGGTTGATGTCGCCGTTGGACACGGCAACCACCGCTGACCCATCTTTACCCTGATAGAAGAAGCCATCGTTGGCGTCGTAAGCCGCCGCCCCTTGGCCGAGGGTGCTGAGTGTAGCCCCCTGTTCGACGACGATTCCCGCGCCGCCCTGCTTGGCGGTCAGGATGATCTCGGGCGCGTAAAGCGCGGCCCCATCATTGACGCGTACCCTAGTCGCTGAAGCGGATACAATTGCGGTGGGGGACGTGTACGCCCCCACATCGAAATCACCACCCAGCACCATGCGTGCGGGTGCCAGCGCATTCAATGCTTCCGCCTCCAGCACGGCACCGTGCCCTTCCGGTGCGGACGTGCCGGCCGTAATGATGTCCAGCGGGCCGCCGGTCGTGGAGACAACGACGCTGCCGGCGAAGCCGGCGCTGCCTGCCGCGGCCCCCAGCCGGGTCTGGCCGGCGACCTTCAATGCCGAGGTACCATCGCGGCTGGCGTCCGGGCTGAGATCCAGCTTGAGGCGACCGGCATCCACGGTCTGTAGTCCGCGCGGCAGGCCCCGCCGTTCCGCATCGCGGGCGACGAACGTGTTGTAGGACGTCTCGTTGTAGCCGGAGTGGCGCCGCACCATGGCCGCCGGCGTGATCAGCATGTCCGTCAGCAGCGGCGAAATGTCCGTGCCCAGCCCATGTCCCTGGCGGCCCGCGACACGCCAGGAGCCGGTGCCGGTGGCGATCGCACCGGCGACGCCATTGACGCCCGTGCTGCCCAGTTCGACGCGGAACGCACCCGGCTGCAAGGCAAACGACGCAGGCAACAGGGTGTACGTACCGGCCGCCAGGCCGGGCACGCCCTCCGGCACCACGATGCGTTGGCCCAGTGCCGGGTCGGCGCTGCCCTGGGACAGGCCAGCCGGTGCCACGCTGCCACCGTAGCCGGGCAGGATCGCGTAAACGGGATTCCCCGAGGCACTGAACGCGTAAGCCGGATTGGCATCAGCGAGCGCGTTGCGCAGGATATCTACCGAACCGCCACGACCACTGACATAGGCCGCACCGGTCAGCTCGCCACCACCGGACATGTCCAGCAACGCGCCGGAATCCATCGTGGTCTGCCGCGCCCTGAAGGTGATGCCAATCGGATTCGTCCCGGCAATCCGGCCACCCACTTCCTGCGGCTCGACCACAGTACCGTCAACGTACCACTGCAACCCATCCACGGTTCCACCGTACGGCAGTGAAAGCCCTGCGGCGCTGGTGGAGGTGATGCTGCCGTCAAGCAGGCGCACCTGTGCGCCTTCGGCCTGGTTGCTCACCCCACCGATGAGCACCTTGCCGAGGGGGGCGCGTACCACGCCGCCCTGCTCTACGTTGGCCCCGATCAGGCTGATGCTGCCAAACACCGAGGGAGCTGAAGCCGGCGTATCGCCGTCGGAGCGGAAAATCCGCAGAAGCGCGTCTGCGTTCTTCCAGACCTCAGTCTCCCGACCGATCTGCTCGGGTGCCAGGCCAACTGCAATTGCCGCATTCGTACCCGTCGTCGGGTAGATCTGAGCCGCGGTGATATCCAGTGCCGACGGTGCCGCCAACTGGGTGAAGCCGCTGCCGACAACGTTGTTGCCTCGAAGCAATCGAAGATCGCCAGTGCTGCGCAGGTCCACCTTGTCGAAGCCGGTAAAACTGACGGCGTCACGCACATCGATCAGCTCGGCGTATGCGGTGAGCTGGTTCCCCGCGCCCTGCGCCAATGTCGGCGGTGCGGGCCGTTTCATGTTTTCGCCGGTGACAGTGCGCCAGTTACCCTGCGCGAAGCTCAGGTACGGTGCCGAGAGGGCCAGGGTACCGGTGGCTGCACCCGGTCGGAAGCCGATGCTGCCCAGCAGGCGCAGGCTTCCGTCCATCGCCAGCGACAGCGCTCCGTCGGTACGCACGTCGCCGAACAGTGACAGGTGATCGAAGCCGCCCTGCGCGATCTGTTCCAGGCTCAGACAGCCATGACCGTAGACCGGCGCGTCGTTGTTGAGCCCTTGTTCGCGATCCTGTCCCAACGCGAGCTCACGCGGAACCAGCACCGCGTCCACGGCAGTGGGGCCATATACGCTCCCCCCGAAGGCGACGCCCAAGGTGCCACCCTCGGCGCTGACACCGCCTGCCGCCGCCTCCAGCGCGCCTTGCAGGTACAGCGCGTTGGCCGATCGGATGACGATGCGGCCACCGTCGGTGTCCACCTGCTGCACGCCCTGCCCCTGTACGTCCAGCCGCTCGCTGGTGCCCGAGGCCAGCAATCGGGCTCCTGCGTCCACCACCACGAATGCATCCACCGAATCGGCCACCGCGTTGCGCGTCTCCCAGTCGAGATCACCACCGAGGGTGATGCGACCACCGGCGTTGACGATGCCCTGGCGGCGGCCGGAGGCGTCGACCGCAACGAAACTGTCGGCACTGGCGTCAAGCACGGCCGTGTCGCCCAACCGCCACGTGCGCGTTCCAGGTATTGATGGATACGCCCCCGGCGTGTAACGGACACCTTCGAGCGCAATCCGTCCGCTGCGTGCGCGCAGTGTGCCGTCCACTGTGATGTTCTCTGCGGCGCGCAGCAGGATGCCCTTCCCGCTGTCGACCTCTACCAGTGCGCCCTCGCCCACGCTCACTCCGCCGCCCGCAAACAGTCGTTCCGAGCGCAGGGTCAGGTCCGCTCCCTCACGACGGGTGACCGCACCGCTGCCAGGATCCATCTGGTAATGCGAGGCCTGCCAGGTTTCCAGCGCTGCCTTGTGATCAACTGCGGAAAGCGCACCTGTCGTTGGCCTCACGCTGGGCCGCAGCACGTGCAGCTGGACGCCTTCTGGCACCACCACGCCCGCATGCCCGTTGATGTCGTAGGAAGAGAATCCGCTGGCGAACAGGCGCGTTTCAAGCGTAAGCGCATCATCGGCGGGCATGCCGCCGATCTGGACCTTGCCCCCTGTTTCCAGCAGGAACTCGCCCCTCTGATTGACGCCCAGCGCGCTGAATCGT
>JAEXNZ010000371.1 GCA_023439425.1 Pseudomonadota bacterium | reverse complement strand
CAGCACCTGGCCCAGCAGAGCCTGCCGGTGGACCCGTCGGGTGTGGTGTATGACGCCCCCACCCGTGACGTGGTGCCAGGCGCGGTGGTGGCGCTGCGCCCGGTGGGGATGTGCAGCGGCTTCGACCCCGCCACCAGCATCCTCAACGGCAGCGGCGGTGGCTATCGCATCGAAGGCAGCAGCATCGCCATGACCGTGGGCAACGAAGGCTTCTACCAGTTTGCCTTCGGGCCGGCTGCGCCCGCGCGTTGCGAGTTCCAGCTGGTGGTGACCCCGCCGGGTGGCTACCAGTTCGTGTCGACGATGATTCCGCCGCAGAGCGGTGCGCTGTCGCCGGCCGGTTCGGCCGGGGCCAACCACGTGGTGCAGCCCAACAGCGAAGCGCCGACCGGTGCAGTCGGTACTGCGACCCAGTACTACCTGAACCTGTTCGCCGGTTCGGCCACGGCCGCCATCGTGCACAACCACCTGCCGCTGGATACGGCGGTGGCCACCGGGCTGGTGATCAGCAAGACCGGCGACCGCCAGACCGCGGAAATCGGTGACACCGTGCACTACACCATCACCATCCGCCAGACCGCCGGCAGCGCGCTGCAGTCGGTGAATGTGATCGACCGGCTGCCGCGTGGCTTCACCTACATCGACGGCACCGCGCGTGCCGACGGTCGTGCGGTGGCAGATCCGTCCGGCAAGCCCGGTCCGCTGCTCGGTTTCGGCGTGGGTCCGATCAGCGTCGGTGGGCAGATTGTGCTGACCTACCGCGTGCGGGTCGGCGTGGGCGCGCAGCAGGGTGACGGCGTCAACCGCGCACAGGCCCACGGCTGCTCCATCGCCGGTGGCTGCATCGATCCGGTCGGGATCACCGCGCTGCCCGGCGCGCTGGCCTCCAACCGCGCCGAATATCGCGTGCGCGTCACCGGTGGTGTGTTCACCGACCAGGCCTGCGTGCTCGGCAAGGTGTTCGTGGACTGCAACAACAACCACGTGCAGGACCGCGAAGAGCTGGGCATTCCGGGTGTGCGCATGTACTTCTCGGACGGCACCTGGGTGATCAGCGACTCGGAAGGCAAGTACAGCTTCTGCGGCCTGCCGCCGCAGAGCCACACCCTGAAGGTGGACGCCAGCACGCTGCCGCGTGGTGCGCGCCTGACCACCAGCAGCAACCGCAACCTCGGCGATGCCGACAGCCTGTTCCTCGACCTGAAGAACGGCGAGCTGCACCGTGCCGACTTCATTGAAGGCAGCTGTGCCAACCCGGTGCTGGAGCAGGTCAAGGCCCGCCGCACCCAGGGTGAAGTCAGCGCGCCGGAAACCGAACCGGGCCAGGGCGCGCTGCGCTTTGAAAGCAAGCCGGCGCGTGCCCCGCAGCAGGCCACCGACACGGCCAACCAGAGACCGATCGTGCATCCGCGAGAACTACCGCCCGCGCAGGACGCGGCGACGGAGGGCCAGCCATGAGCCGCGCCCCCCTGATGCGCGGCCTGCCGCGCCTGAGCCTGCTTGCCTGTGCCCTGGCGGCCATGCCGGCCTTCGCCCAGAGCACCGGCACCCCCGGTCGCTTCACGCCGGTGCTGGGTGATGCCAGCACCTTGTATCCGCGCAGCCCGGTCAGCGTGGACGCCGCGCCGCGCGCGCTGGCCGCGCGCAGCGACGTGCTTGACCGGATCGTGGTCGAACTGGACCGCGACGGCGTGCCGGCCGACGGCCAGAGCGCCGTGCACGTGCGCGTGCAGCTGCTGGATGGCAACGAACGCCCGTTGACCGGCACCCGCTACATCACCATCGAGAACAGCGGCGGCCGCATCCGTCTGCCGGGCTCGCGCACCGATGAGTTCGGTCCCGGTGCACTGGACGCCGACAAGGTCACCCCGGGCGTGCAGCTGCAGGTGGTCGACGGCAGCGCCGAGTTCGAACTGATCGCGCCGCATGATCCGCAGGACGTGCTGCTGCGGGTGACCGCCGGCGACCAGACCGCACAGGGCAGCATCGGCTTCCTGCCGGAAATGCGCGAGCTGCTGGCCACGGGTCTGGTCGAAGGCATCATCAATTTCCGTCGTCGCGGCAACGCCAGCGCGATTGCACCGGTGGAAAACCACGACGCCTTCGACCGGGACATCCGCCGCTGGGAACGCCAGTTCAACAACGGCAAGGCCAACGCCGCCGCGCGCACCGCGTTCTTCGTCAAGGGCCGGATCAAGGGTGACTACCTGCTCACCGCCGCCTACGATTCGGACAAGGACACGCGCGGCCGGCTGCTGCGCGACATCCAGCCCGAGGAGTTCTACCCGGTCTACGGGGACAGCTCGCTGCGCGGCTTTGATGCGCGCTCGGCCGAGCGCCTGTACGTTCGCATCGACAACAAGCGCAGCTACCTGCTGTACGGCGACTTCCAGACCGGCGACACGCTGGCGACGGCGACCGGTATCGGTGGCAGCGGCGCGATTCCGCAGCGCAGCCTGGGTACCTATAACCGCACCGCGACGGGCCTGGGCTGGCACTTCGAGAGCGAGCGTGTGCGCAGCAATGTGTTTGCGATGCAGGATTCGCTGCGCCAGGTGATCGAGGAGTTCCGCAGCCAGGGCAGCGGCCCCTATGCACTGCGCAACAACGCAGTGCTGGAAGGCAGCGAACGCGTGGAAGTGATCACCCGCGACCGCAACCAGCCGACCCGCATCGTCTCGGTGCGCGCGCTGGCACGGTTGGTGGACTACAGCTTCGAACCGTTCTCCGGGCGCATTCTGCTCAACCAGTTCCTGCCGGCGTTCGACAGCGACCTCAACCCGGTTTCGCTGCGCATCACCTATGAACTGGACCAGGACACCGAGAAGTTCTGGGTGGGTGGTGCCGATGCGCAGGTCAAGCTGACCAATCGCATGGAAGTGGGCGCGGCGGCGGTGGAAGACCGCAACCCGTATGCCGCCTTCCGCATGGGCAGCGCCAACGCCAGCTATCGCTTCGGTGACAACACCCTGCTGGTGGCCGAGTTCGCGCGGACCCGCAGCGAGGTGAACACCAACACGATCAACCAGGTGACTTCGGAAGGACTGAAGGACATCAGCGGTGAAGTGGAAGGCGACGCGTGGCGGGTGGAATTCGCGCACAGTGCCAAGCAGTTCGATGCACGCCTGTTCGCGGCTCGCACCGACCCGGCCTTCAACAACCCGGCGGCACCCCTGTACGGTGGCCGTGGCGAGTACAACGCGCAGCTGAACTATCGCGTCGGCCCGCGTCTGGAACTGTACCTGGAAGGCCTGCGCAGCGAAGACCGCAACCCGGAGGGGGGCGAGCGTGACGCTGGCGGTGCCGGTGTGCGTGTGGCCGCCACTGAGCGTCTGACCGTCGACCTGGGCGTGCGCAGCATCCGCGAAACCATCGGCGTGACCTCGCCGTGGTCGTCCGGCGTGCCGTTCGGCAGCGCTGGGGGGCTGACCGGCGGTTTCGCCACCGGCTCGGGTGGTGGCGCAC
>JAEXNZ010000422.1 GCA_023439425.1 Pseudomonadota bacterium | reverse complement strand
GGCCAGCACCAAGGTGAGTTCGGCTTCGCGCAGGGTGGCGCGGATCACCGGCGAGCGGTCCATCACCAGGTGCATGTCCACGCTGGCCGGCAGCAGGGCCTGCAACGTGTCCATCTGCGCGGTGATGGCGTCCACCGTTTCGATGATGTTGGCGTCGGGCTGACGGCTGACAATCACCAGCACCGCAGGGCGTTCGTTGTGGAAGCCACTGGCGTAGCGGTCCTCCACGCCTTCGCCGACTGTGGCCACATCGCGCAGGAACACCGGACGCCCGTCGCGCAGGGCCACGATGAGATCGCGGTACTCGGCGGCGGTGCGCAGCTGCAGGGTGGCATCCAGCTGCCACTGCTGCGATCCGCTGGCCACGCTGCCCAGGGGTTTGAGCGCATTGGCATTGCGGATCGCGGCGGCCACGTCGTCCAGTGCGATCCGGTACTGGTTCAGCGCATTCGGGTCCAGTGACACCCGCACTGCCGGCAGCGAGCTGCCACCCACCTGGACCTCGCCCACGCCGGGAATCTGCGCCAGCTTCTGCGCGATGACCGTGGACGCCACGTCGTACACCTGTCCCGGCGAGAGGCTGTCCGAGCTCAGCGCCAGCGCCAGGATCGGTGCCTGCGACGGGTTGACCTTGTGGTACTGCGGCATGCCCGGCATGCCGCTGGGCAGCTGCGCACGCGAGGCGTTGATGGCTGCCTGCACTTCGCGTGCGGCGCTGTCCACATCCACGCCCAGCTCGAACTGCAGTTCCACCTGGGTGGAACCCTGGGTGCTCGCCGAATCAATCCGGGTCAGGCCGGGCAGGGTGCCCAGCGCACGCTCCAGCGGGGTGGCCACGTTGGCCGCCATCGATTCCGGGCTGGCCCCCGGCAGACTGGCACGCACGTTGATTGCCGGGTAGTCCACCTGCGGCAGCGGAGCCACCGGCAGCAGGCGCAGGCCCAGCAGCCCGGCCAGCACCACCGCCACCGCCAGCAGCGTGGTCGCCACCGGGTGCAGTACAAACCAGCCGATCACCCGCGACAGCGGGCTCACGCGTTGGCCTCCGCCACGCGCTCATCGGCCTCCGCGCGGCGGCGGAGGCGGTCGAAGAACAGATAGATCACCGGCGTGGTGAACAGGGTCAACACCTGGCTGACAATCAGGCCACCCACCATCACCAGCCCCAGCGGCTGGCGCAGTTCCGCGCCGGAGCCGCTGGCAAACATCAGCGGGATCGCGCCGAACAACGCCGCCAGCGTGGTCATCAGAATCGGGCGGAAGCGCAGCAGCGCGGCCTGGTGGATCGCCTGGCGCGGAGCCAGGCCATGCTCGCGTTCGGCTTCCAGTGCGAAGTCGATCATCATGATCGCGTTCTTCTTCACCAGTCCGATCAGCAGCACGATGCCGATCACGGCGATCAGGTCCAGGCTGCGCCCGCTCAACAGCAGTGCCAGCAGTGCACCCACGGTGGCCGAGGGCAGGGTGGACAGAATGGTGATGGGGTGGATGAAGCTCTCATACAGCACGCCCAGCACCAGATACATCACGACCACAGCGGCCAGCACCAGCCACAGCGTGCTCGACAGCGAAGCACGGAACGCATCGGCGGCACCCTGCAGGCGCAGCTCCACGCTGGCCGGCAGGCCGATGGCAGTGCGTGCGCCCTCGATGCTGGCCACCGCTTCGCCCAGTGACGCATCGGGTGCGAGGTTGAACGAGAACGTCACCGCCGGGAACTGCCCCACGTGATTGATCAGCAGATGCGCCGGGCGCTGTTCGATGCGGGCGATGCCGCTCAGCGGCACGGGCCGGCCATCGACACCGGCCACATGGATGCGCTCGATCGCATCCGGACCAAACGCGGCATCCGGACGCGCCTCCAGTACCACGCGGTACTGGTTGGCCTGGGTGAAGATGGTGGAGATCTGCCGCTGCCCGAACGCGTCGTACAGCGCATCAGCCACTGCATCCACGCTGATGCCCAGCCGTGCCGCCGCAACCCGGTCGATCACCACGTGGGCCTGCAGGCCGCGGTCCTGCAGATCGCTGGCCACGTCCTTCAGGGCGGCCTGCTGCTGCAGGTGCGCCAGCAGCTCGGGCGTCCACTGCGCCAGCTCGGCGTTGTCGGGGCTGGTCAGCGTGAACTGATACTGGGTGCGGCTGATCCGGTCTTCGATGCCCAGCTCCTGCACCGGCTGCAGATACAGGCGGATACCGGGCACCTGCGCCACCCGCTGCTGCAGACGTTCGATGATGGCCGCCGCGCCGGCGTCGCGCTGTGCGTGTGGCTTAAGCTCGATCAGCAGGCGGCCGCTGTTGAGCGTGGCGTTGCTGGCGTCCACGCCGATGTAGGACGACAGGCTGGCCACATCCTCGTCCTGCAGCAGCGCATCGGCCAGCGCCTGCTGGCGCTGGGCCATGGCCTGGAACGAGATCGACTGCGGCGCCTCGCTGATGCCCTGGATCAGCCCGGCGTCCTGCACCGGGAAGAAGCCCTTGGGCACCCACAGATACAGCAGCGCGGTCAGCAGCAGCGTGGCCACGGTGGCCGCCAGCATCAGCGGCTGGCGCTGCAGCACCCAGTGCAGCTGGCGGTCGTACATCGCGACCACGCGGTCGAACCGGTCACCCTGCTGGGCCGATTCCTGCCCGTCCGGATCGCGGCGGGTGGCATGACCGGCCTTGAGCAGGCGCGCGCACATCATCGGGGTGAGGGTCAGCGACACCAGCAGCGAGATGCCGATGGCCACCGCCAGGGTGATCGCAAATTCATGGAACAGCTTGCCGACCACGTCGGCCATGAACAGCAGCGGGATCAGCACTGCGATCAGCGACAGGGTCAGCGAGATCAGGGTGAAGCCGATCTGCTTTGCCCCCTTCAACGCCGCCTGGCGCGGCGTCTCACCGCGTTCCAGATGACGCGCGATGTTCTCCAGCATCACGATGGCGTCGTCGACCACGAAGCCGGTGGCGATGGTCAGCGCCATCAGGGTCAGATTGTTGAGCGAGAACCCGGCCAGCAGCATCACCCCGAACGCGCCCACCAGCGACAGCGGCACCGCGATGCTGGGAATGATCGTGGCCGGGATGTTGCGCAGGAACACGAAGGTGACCATCACCACCAGTGCGATGGCGATCACCAGTTCGTGCTGCACGCCGCGGATGGACGCACGGATCGACTCGGTACGGTCACTCAGCACCACCACGTCCACACCCTTGGGCAGCGACGCCTGCAACTGCGGCAGCAGCTCACGCACCCGGTCCACCACGGCGATCACGTTGGCACCGGGCTGGCGCTGGATGTTGATCAGCACCGCCGGTGTGGTACCGGACCATGCCGCCAGGTGACGGTTCTCGGCCCCGTCTTCCACCGTGGCCACGTCGCCCAGGCGCAGCGGCGCACCGTCGCGGTAGGCCAGGATCAGCTGCTGGTACTCCTGTACCGAGCGCATCTGGTCGTTGGCATCAAGCATGATCGCGCGGGTGGGACCATCGAAGCTGCCCTTGGGCATGTTGACGTTGGCCGCACCGATCGCATCGCGGATGTGGCCCATGCTCAACCCGTTGGCCGCCAGGGCGGTCGGATTGACCTGGATGCGCACCGCCGGACGCTGCCCACCGGCCAGGCTGACCAGGCCCACGCCCGGCAGCTGCGACAGACGTTGCGCCATGCGCGTGTCGACCAGGTCATACACCTGCGGCAGGGCCAGGCTCTGTGAGGTCACTGCCAGGGTCAGAATCGGCGTGTCGGCGGGATTGACCTTGCGGTACACCGGCGGCACTGGCAGGTCGTCGGGCAGGAAACTGTCGGCGGCATTGATCGCCGCCTGCACTTCCTGTTCGGCCACGCCCAGCGCCACGTCCAGGGTGAACTGCAGGGTGATCACCGATGCACCACCGGAGCTGGTGGACGACATCTGCTTCAGACCGGGAATCTGCCCCAGCTGCCGCTCCAGCGGCGCGGTCACTGCACTGGTGGTCACGCCGGGGCTGGCACCGGGATACAGCGTGGTCACCTGGATGATCGGGTAGTCCACCTGCGGCAGGGCCGCCACTGGCAGCAGGCGGTAGGCCAGCACGCCGGACAGCAGCAGCGCCACCATCAGCAGCGTGGTCGCTACCGGGCGTTCAATGAACGGGCGGGAGAGGTTCATGCGCCTTTCCGCGCGCTGTCCGCCTCGGTCACGATCAACACAGGGGCACCGTCGCGCAGGCCGTCGATGCCTTCCACCACCACGTTCTCGCCGGCCTTCAGGCCTTCGCGCACTGCCACGCGCTCACCGTCGGCAGGACCGAGCACCACATTGCGCAGGTGCGAGGTGTTGTCCGGCGCGATCACATACACGTAGCTGCCCTTGCTTCCGAACTGCACGGCGGCATTGGGAATGACCACGCTGTCGGCGCTGCTGACCTGCAGGCGCACGTTGACGAACTGGTGCGGGAACAACGCCTCGTCGGCATTGGCAAACTGCGCGCGCAGCTTCAGCGTACCGGTGGCGGTGTCGATGCGGTTGTCGAGGCTGGACAGCACGCCGTTGCCCAGCGGCTGGCGCTCTTCACGGTCCCAGGCTTCCACGGTGAGCTGCGGGTTGGCGCGCGCGGCGCTGACCACGGCCGGCAGGTCGGGTTCGGGCACGGTGAACAGCACGCTGATCGGCGTGGTCTGGGTGATGGTGGCCAGCGCATCGGTGTCGCCACTGCGGACCAGGTTACCCACATCCACGTTGCGCAGGCCCATGCGTCCGCCCACCGGTGCGGTGATGCGGGTGTACTGCAGCTGCAGGCGGGCTTCATCCACGGCGGCCTGGTCGGTCTGGCGGCGGCCTTCCAGCTGGCGCACCTTGCTGCGCTGGTCGTTCAGATCCTGCGCCGAGACGAAGCTCTGCCGCTGCAGTTCCTCGAAGCGCTTGAGCTGGCTGCGCGCGTTGTCCAGTTCGGCCAGGTTCTGCTGCTGGGTGCCCAGCGCCCGCGCCAGCTGTACCTGGAACGGGCGCGGGTCGATCTCGGCGATCAGGTCGCCGGCCTTGACGTGCTGGCCCTCGGTGAATGTCAGCCGCAGCAGTTCCCCATCCACGCGGCTGCGCAGACTGACCGTGTTCAACGGGGTGACCGTGCCAAGCGCTTTCAGGCGCACCACCAGGTCTTCCTGGCTCGCCGTTGCGACCCGCACCGGGGTGGCCTGCGGCGGCCGTTCGGTCGGGGCGGCGCTACCCGGCGCGAGCAGCTTCCAGCCGGCAACGGCAGCAAGGCCGACGGCGGCGACGATCAGCAGGGACTTGGTCAGGCGAGGTGAAGACATACGCATCCTGCGCACCCTCGGGCAGAGCAGTGCGTCCATGGGGACCGGCCGCAAGCGGCAGGTCGGAGCAACGGGGGAGGGTGTCTGGCAGACCGCGGGCGAACCACGGCCATTGGCTGGATGCCGTTCAGAAGAACGGGCCACCCATGATACAGATGGCCCGCTTATGTCTCACATGACAATGGTCATGGAAGGTCAACGGACCAACGGTCCGTTGCTACCGTTCGTGTACCGGGATTCGGTGCTAATGCACCTCATCCCGGTACACGAACTTCGGCATCTCCCAGCGGAAGTGAATCGCCAGCAGCCGGAACGCAAAACCGCCGCCCAAACACCACAACGTAGCGGCATTCAACGACACCCCCAGTTCCAGCAACCCCAGATACGCCGCACCGGTCAGCAACGTCACCACCGCATACAGCTCCTTCTGGAAAATCAGCGGCACCTCGTTGCACAACACATCGCGCAGCACGCCGCCAAACGCGCCGGTCAACATCCCCGCTATCAGCACGATCGGCGCAGCATGGCCGGCCTCACGCGCAACCGCACAGCCAATCAGGGTGAACGCCACCAGCCCCAGCCCGTCCAGCACCAGGAAGGTGCGGCGGAAGTGATGCATCCAGCGCGCCAGCCAGGTAGCGATCAGCGCCGCACAGATGGTGAAGCCCAGGTACTCCGGATGCTTCACCCAGCCCAGCGGGTAATGCCCGAGCACGATGTCGCGCAGCGAGCCGCCGCCCAGCGCTGTGACACAGGCAATGATGATCACGCCGAACAGGTCCATGCGGCGGCGGCCGGCCGACAGCGCGCCGGTCATGGCTTCGGCGGAATTGGCGATGAGATAGATGATGGAGAGCAGCATGGAGGAGGCTCCGGTACGGCAGGCAGGAACACGAACGCACGCCCCGCCCATGCGCGGGCACAGGTGGGGTTCAACGTTGGTTGCCGCTCCCGCTGTCCTTTTGCCTGAGAGTTCGGTGGCCAGGCCACGTGCCCCTTCGGCGGGTCAGTGAAGACCTCTCTCCAGATCGGCGTGCTGGATGCATGGTTGGTGGCGTATCGAGCCACCGGCCTGAGCGATTATGGGAGCCTGCGCCTTCGGCGGGTGCCAGCGTGGCACCTCTCTCCTGCATCCGGGGCCGATTCTAGCAGCCCGTGGCCGGCCAATGCCCGATAATCCCACCATGGTTGCTGAACCCGCCCCTTGGTACTTGTACCTGCTGGAATACCGCAATGGCAGCTATTACGCCGGCATCAGCAATGACGTGGACGCCCGCTTCCAGGCGCATCTGGCCGGCAAAGGGGCGCGCTATACCCGCGCCAACCCCCCGGTGAAGCTGCTGGCCAGTCGTGCCTACCCGGACCGGGCAGCGGCCTCGAAAGCCGAATGGCAGCTCAAGCGCCAGCCGCGTGACCGCAAACTGGCGTGGTTGCTGGCAGTGGAGGCTGAGTTGCCGGCCTAGCCACGCGTCATCACAATCGGAACAGGGCAGAACAGGGAGAGACGCCATGGAAACGGGATATCGATTCGGTACCGGCGAAATCGAAGCGGTGCTGGCGACGGATGCCGAGACGCGGTACCGCTATTTCATCAAGCGCGTGGCCGACTGGGAACAGGTGTGGGGTCTGCGCAACGCAGACGGCTGGGTGCTGGCCGGGAAGGACGACGGGCAGCAGGTCGCACTGTTCTGGCCGTTCGAGGCCTACGCGCAGCGGGCGGCCGTTGAGCAATGGCATGACACCGAACCCACGCCCATTCCGCTTGAGTCCTTCATGGAACGCTGGTTGCCGGGTCTTGCCGGCGATAAGCGGCTGGTCTGCGTATTGCCCGGGGTGGATGGGCGCGGCCCAGTCGTGCCACCCATGACACTCAAGGACGATATCCAAGATGAATTGGATCGACTGGAATAGTGGCGCTGGCACAGCATCAGGGGATTGCCCATGACCGCCCTCTCGAAAGCGCTCGTTGCCATGCTGCTACTGGGGGCCTTGGTGGCCGGCATCCCGATGCTGGGGTATGTGGTAGCGCTGGGCATGATCGAGGGTCGCCCAACACCTGTGCATGCGGGCGCTGGGCCCGCTGTCAGCTGCCGGAACCAGATCGTCACGCGTATGCGGGTGGTTGATGCGTTCAGGGTCCGGGGATCTGAAACCGGGCGCATCACCCTTGTGCCTGGGCATTGGGAAGCCTCATGGGTAGCGCGGCACCATCTCTCGCAGTTGCCGCGGACAGGCATGCTGCGATGGCATTTCCAGAGCGCGGCGCTGCATGTCTGGATCGTTCGGCATTGGACGCCGCTGCAGATCACCGAGACCGCGCGGCTCGGCGGGGCATGCCGCGCTCCGCGTAGTCTCCGCTGAGGCCCATCGGCATGCGAAGATCGGCCTGAACCCCCGCGCCGCCAATGGAGGAAACGATGTCCACGCTTTCCTTGCTGCTTGCGTTGACTCCGGCTGCCGCCGCGCCGGTGGCGGATCCCGCCACCGTGGCCGCTATCGAGGCCACCTGTCTGGACTATGTGGACGGACAGTTGGAAGCCGATCCGGCGCGGGTGGCCCGATCGCTGCACCCGGACCTGGCCAAGCGCGCTGTTCTCGGTGACACACCGGACGAGCGGCTGGGCCTGCGCCGCATGTCCAAAGAAGAACTGGTGGCACTGACCAGGCAGGGCGCGTTGAAAACGCCCAAAGCCGAATGGAACCGCACCTGCCGGGTGCTGGACGTCACCGGCAACACCGCCTCCGTGCGCCTCGAGACCCCGTGGTTCGTCGACTACTTCCACATGGGCCGTTTCGACCGGCGCTGGATCATCGTCAACGCCCTCTGGTATCCCAAGCCCAAACCGTAGAGACGCGCCATGCGCGTCTTACGCAGACCCGGAACCCCCATGAGCACCCTCAATCAAGACAAAGCCAACACCATGCTGGGCAAGATCGTCCTCGCCGGCATCACCTATCTGGATGCGGACGGCAACGCGCTGGAACAGCAGCAGTACGCCGGCGAGATCCTGCGCATCAATGAAGAAGAGGGCGTGGTGCTGGCCAGCCTGATCGACGGCGAAGAGCTGTTCCTGCCGCCGCATCTGGATCACTACAAGGTGGCCGAGCCCGGCGACTACACGCTGCGCTCAATCGATTTCACCGTGACCGATCCGGACTACCTGTGCACTTGGGATGTGCACCTTGCCCAAGGCAATGATGATTCAGATGCGGTCTGACCGCTGAGGTAGGGTCGATCGATAGACGACCGCCGATACGGGTGCAACGCCCGGGGACGCATGACCGGTAAACGAAGGCGCTTCCCCGGCAGACTCCATGCGTCAAAGGGCTGATCGGGTGCTACCGGCTGTCGTCTATCGACCGACGCCACCAGGATGCAGTCTGCGTTCGCAGCGATCCATCATCTTCCGAACGACATCCATGATGCCGGTGATTTCCTCCGCCGCTGCACCCGTCATGCCTCGGGTGAGCTCGTCATCCGATCTGGCGACGTCAGCAGCATAGGGAGAAAGGGCGGCCAGACAATTTGCCTGGTCCCCCTCGCGATCATGGGCCGCGGCAAGTTCCAGGCGAAGAGCGGCAGCCGATGAGTACGGCAGGGTTTCCACGCACCTCTCGGTCATCGTTCTGATGCTGCCAACCTGCTCCTTGCCATTGCCGGCCCGTTCGAGGATCTTCTGGATACTGCTCTCTGTACACATCGGGTCGACGGAAAGATACAGGCCCTTGAATGATCCATTGTGTCCGCAATAAGCAACGCATGCGTCAGGTGTGGATGTGTCCAGTTCGATGCCTCGTTCTGTTCGATGCATGGTCAATTGGCAGTGACTGGTTCCTGGTGCCGGGTCGACGTGTGTGGATTGCAGGCTCCTGTTGGTGGTTCCACTCATTCTGCATTCGTAGCCCGAGGACTCGCTGTGCAGTTCGAAGCGCAGCAGGTCATTGTTGCGGGTCTCGGACAGCAGAAGCTCCCCCCAGCCCCCTTGGGTGACGTAGACGTGGGTCGTCTCGCCAGTGCTGCGAGACGAAGCGCCAGCCAGTCCCTCTGCTTGTGTGGGGATTGGGGCATAGCTCGTGGCGGCCGCAATAGACAACAGTGCTGTTGTGAATCTGATCGTTCTCATGCGGCACCTTCCCTGTGAACCTGCTCCGGAATCTAGCAGACAATCGGGAGCGGCAAGCGGTCTGCGTCATGGCCGCCGATCCTGTTGATCATCACCAAAAATGATCCGCGCGCTGCGCTGGTAGCTCCAGTACGCCACCGCCCAGTTGAGCAGCACCACGATGCGGTTGCGGAAGCCGATCAGGAAGAACACGTGCGCGGCCAGCCAGAACCACCAGGCCAGCACGCCGGACAGCTGCAGCTTGCCCAGGTGCACGATGGCGGCCATGCGACCGATGGTGGCCAGGTTGCCGTAGTCCGCGTACTTGAAGGGGCCCGGCGCAGGCTTGCCTTCCAACCGTGCGCGGATCGTGCTGGCGACATGCTTGCCCATCTGCTTGGCGGCCGGGGCCACACCCGGCACTGGCTTGCCATCGGCCTGGTTCAACGCGGCCAGATCCCCGGCGACGAAGATCTCCGGGTGACCGGACAGGGTCAGGTCGGGCTGCACCGGTACCCGTCCGGCGCGGTCCAGCGGCACGTCCAGGGTGCGCGCCAGCGGTGAAGCGGCCACGCCGGCGGCCCACACCACGGTGCGGGCGGGGATGAACTGCTCGCCCAGTTGGAAGCCTTCGCCATTGATGTCGCTGACCGGGGTGCCGGTGAGCACTTCCACGCCCAGCTTCTCCAGTTGCCGACGCGCCTTCAACGACAGCACCTCGGGGAAGCTGGACAGTACGCGTGGGCCGGCTTCCACCAGCCGCACCTTGGCGCTGGCCGGGTCGATATGCCGGAACTCGTTGCGCAGGGTATGCCGGGCAATCTCGGCCAGGGTGCCGGCCAGTTCAACGCCGGTCGGGCCGCCGCCGACCACGGCGAAGCTCAGCCACGCCGCCTTGCGGGCGGGGTCAGGCTCGGCCTCGGCGCGCTCGAACGCCAGCAGCAGCCTGCGGCGCAGCGCGATCGCGTCATCCAGCGTCTTCAGGCCAGGCGCATCGGCGGCCCACTCGTCGTGACCGAAGTACGCGTGAGTGGCCCCGGTGCACAGCAGCAGGGTGTCGTAGGGAATCTGGCTGCCGTCGGCCAGGGTGATGTCCCGGGCCTGTTTGTCGATGGAGGTTACTTCGCCCAGGCGTACTTCGACATTGCGCTGGTGGCCCAGGATGTGACGCAGTGGCGCGGCGATATCCGGGGCCGACAATCCGGCGGTGGCCACTTGGTACAGCAGCGGCTGGAACAGGTGATGATTGCGCCGGTCCACCAAAGTGATGCGGATGCGGCTGCTGGCCAGCGCGCGGGTCGCCCACAGGCCGGCAAAGCCGCCGCCGATGATGACCAGGTGGGGCAGGGTGTCACGGGTCATGCACTTGCTCCTTGGCTGGGGCCGGCGCTCCGGTCCCCGTGGAAACGTTGTCGTCGCGACAGATGGTCGCATGCGACGCGCAAACTTCACGTGCATGGCCGATACTGGATTCAGCAGCCGTCGCGCTTGCGGGCGGCCCCATGTTCCATTGATGGAGTGCTCCGATGACCGAACCGGAAAAGCGCATCGCCTTGTTGATCGATGCCGACAACGCGCCGTCGTCCAAGATCGACGTGGTGCTGGCCGAGGTCGCGCGCTATGGCGTGGCCAACGTGCGGCGTGCCTACGGCAACTGGAAGAGCCCGCGGCTGAAAGGCTGGGAATCCGTGCTGCACGAGTACGCCATCCGCCCGATCCAGCAGTTTGCCTACAGCCGGGGCAAGAATGCCTCGGACATGGCCATGGTGATCGATGCCATGGACATGCTCTACGCACGCAACCTGGACGGCTTTGCGATCGTGTCCAGCGATGCCGATTTCACCCCGCTGGTGATGCGTCTGCTGACCGATGGGGTCAAGGTGTATGGCTTTGGCGAGAAGAAAACCCCGGAGCCGTTCGTCAACGCCTGCTCGAAGTTCACCTATCTGGAAGCGCTGGGCCAGGGTCATGCCACCGACCCGGAGGTGGAGCAGGACAACGAGGAAGCCCGCCCGCGCAAGAGCGGCGCGGAGCTGCGCAGCGACACCCGCCTGGTGCAGATGCTGCGGCGCGCGGTGGCGTCGGCCGAGGCCGAGGACGGCTGGTCGCATCTGGGGCCGGTGGGCAGCCAGATCGGCAACCAGGCGTCGTTCGATTCGCGCAACTACGGTTACGGCAAGCTCAGCGAGCTGCTGGCGGCGATTGGCCTGTTCGAGATGAAGAAGGACGGAAAGTCGACCTATGTGCGCGCGCTGCCGAAAAAAGGCGCGGCGAAACCGGCAAAATAAACGCACTCCCACCAGGAAGACCAACATGCTGAAGATCTGGGGCCGGCGCAATTCCAGCAACGTGCGCAAGGTGTTGTGGTGCGCCGAGGAAATCGGCGTGCCGTACGAGTCCATCGAAGTGGGCGGCAGCTTCGGCGGCACGCAGACGCCGGAATACGTGGCGATGAACCCGAACGGGCTGGTACCGGTGATCGAAGACCACGGCCTGCCGCTGTGGGAGTCCAACACCATCGTGCGCTACCTGAGCGCCCGTTATGCGCTGGGCACGCTGTATCCAGAAGACGTGATGGCGCGGGCGCAGTGCGAAAAATGGATGGACTGGAGCACCTCGCGCATGGCTCCGCTGTACAGCGAGCTGATCTGGGGGATCATGCGCACCGCGCCCGCCGACCGCGATGAAACCCGCATCAATGCCGCCGTGGTCAAGGCCGGCGACTACCTGGCCATGGCCGATGCCACGCTGGCCACGCAGCCGTGGCTGTCGGGCGAGCAGTTCGGCATGGGTGACATTCCGCTGGGCGCACTGGTCTATGCCTGGTTCAACCTGCCGATCCAGCGCCCGCACCTGCCGCATCTGGAAGCCTGGTACGAGCGGTTGCAGCAGCGGCCGGCGTACGTCAAAGCGGTGATGACGCCGTTGACGTGAGCGGTGCGTGGT
>JAEXNZ010000317.1 GCA_023439425.1 Pseudomonadota bacterium | reverse complement strand
AAATACCCGCCCCGGTCCCAGAGTGCCCAGTGAATCCAACTTCTTCCCTGCAGCCTGTGACCGTCGGCGACCGCATCGAGGTCATCGACATCCTGCGCGGGGTGGCCCTGCTGGGCATTCTGTTGATGAACATGGAGGCGCTGAGCGGTCCGCTGGACCTGGCCTTCACCGGTATCGACCCGCACTGGCAGGGCGCTGACCGCTGGGCGGACGCGTTGATCTATGTGCTGGTGCAGGGCAAGTTCTTCACCCTGTTCTCTCTGTTGTTCGGAGCCGGCTTTGCCATCATGGCGCAGCGCGCCGAAGCGGCGCGGCGCGACTTCACTCCCTTTTACCTGCGCCGCAGCGCCGGTCTGCTGCTGATCGGGTTGTGCCACGCCCTGCTGGTGTGGTCCGGTGACATCCTGGTGCTGTATGCGCTGATGTCGCTGCCTTTGCTCGCGTTCCGGGAAGCGCCGCCGCGCTGGCTACCGGTAATGGGTGTCATCACCTATCTGTTCGCCTCAGCCTTGATGGTCGGGATGGGATTGCTGGTCGGCATCGCGGCACAGGCCGACAGCGCCATGGCCGATGCCGCTGCTGCCGGGCAACGCGCCGTCGAACTGCAGCGGCAGGCCTATGCGCACGGCACTTGGACCGACGCCGTCGTACAGCGTGCACATGACCTGCAGGTCAATCTGGGCGGCATGCTGGTGGTGGGGCCAGAGGTGCTGGGCATGTTCCTGATCGGGGCCGGCTTCGCCCGCAGCGGTGCGCTCACAACCCCCGAACGCTTTCCGCAGCTGTATCGCCGCCTGCGCTGGGGCGCATGGCCGGCAGGGCTGGTGCTGATGATCATCAGTGCGTGCTGGGTGCCCTACGTCGCCCCAGGGACGTTCAGTCCGGCCAGCGGCTTCGCTTATGCGCTGTCATCGGTTGCCTCACTGCTGATGTGCCTGGGCTATCTGGCCTGGATCGTGCACGCCCGTGCGCAGCTGCGGGTGCTGGCACCGATGGGACGCATGGCGCTGACCCAGTACATTCTGCAGTCGCTGGTCGGTACCTGGGTGTTTTACGGGTACGGGCTGGGGGCGTTCGAAAGCCTGCCGCGGCTGTGGCAGATTCCCTTCGCGCTGGTGCTGTTCGCGCTGCAGGTGCTGATCGCACACGCCTGGCTGCGGCATTTCCGCTTTGGTCCGCTGGAGTGGGTGTGGCGTGCGATGACCTATGGGCGCTGGCCGCCGCTGCGTCGCACGCCTGGCACGCACTGATGCACATGCTCACGCCGGGCGTGCCCCGGAACATGGCATGCTGCCGGCGGCTTTTGCGGTGGGAGCTTTTCGATGAGCATGCAATACGACTATGACCTGATCGTGCTGGGCGGTGGTTCCGGTGGGCTGGCGGCAGCGTTCCGCGCCGCACAGCATGGCTGCCGCGTGGCCATACTCGAGCCCGGCGAACTCGGCGGCACCTGCGTCAACGTGGGCTGCGTGCCAAAGAAGGCCATGTGGCTGGCGGCCGATCTCTCCGGGCGCATCGGACTGGCGGCGGCGCTGGGTTTCGACGTGCCCGCGCGCGCTGCATTGGACTGGAAGGAACTGGTGGTGCACCGCCAGGCCTACATCGCCAACATCCACACCAGTTATCTCAAGCGCCTCAATGAAAACGGCGTGGTGCGCGTGCCGCGCAAAGGCCGCCTGGTCGATGCGCACACTGTGGAATACAGCGATGGCATCCGCATCAGCGGCGCGCACATCCTGATCGCCACCGGCGCGCATCCGCAGCGTCCGGACATTCCGGGCGCGGAACTAGGCAAGGTGTCGGACGACTTCTTCCATCTGTGCAGCGCGCCGGCGCAGGTGGCCATCGTTGGCGGCGGATACATCGCGGTGGAGCTGGCCGGGCTGCTGCAGGCCCTGGGCAGCCGGGTGACGTTGCTGGTGCGCGGCGATCGCCTGCTGGAGCGCTTCGACGCGGAACTGACCGCGCAGCTGGCCGAAAACCTGTGCCACCAGGGCGTCAAAGTGCATTTCAACTACCGCCTGCGGGAACTGCGTCGTGATGGCGACGCGGTGATTGCCTACGGCCATGACGGCCCCAGCGACGGCCATTTCGACGAGGTGTTCTTCGCCACCGGTCGGCGCGGCAACAGTGTGGGCCTGGGGCTGGAAGCGCTGGGTATCCACGTCGGCGACAAGGGCGAGGTCGAGGTTGACGAGTGGCAGACCACGGCCGTGCCCAGTGTGCATGCCGTGGGCGATATTGCCGGCAAGGTCGGGCTGACGCCGGTGGCGATTGCCGCCGCGCGCAAGCTGATGGACCGCCTGTTCGGCGGCCAGCCGCCCGCGAAAATGGACTACGAGAATGTGGCCAGCGTGGTGTTCTCGCACCCGGCGCTGGGCGCGGTCGGGTTGAGCGAGGAAGAGGCGCGGGCCCGCTTTGATGATGTGCGCGTATATCGCAGCAACTTCCGTCCGATGTTGCAGGCGCTGGCCAACGGCAGCCAGCGCAGCCTGTTCAAACTGGTCTGCGCGGGCCCGGAAGAGCGCGTGGTCGGCGTCCACCTGCTCGGCGAGGGCGCGGACGAGATCCTGCAGGGCTTCGCAGTGGCGGTAAAAATGGGTGCAACCAAATCGTGCTTTGACGACACCGTTGCGATACACCCGACGAGCGCCGAAGAGGTCGTGTTGATGCGATGACTCCGGTCGCCACTTCCTCCCCCCGCATTGCCGCCTCCGGCATCGCCCTGGCGGCCATCGGCGCGATTACAGCGTCCGGCAAGGCGGTCATCGTCAAACTTGGCTACCGCCACGGTGTGGACGCGACCACACTGCTGGCGCTGCGCATGTTGATGGCGTTTCCGTTGTTCGCGCTGCTGGCGGTGTGGTCGGCGCGGCGCGCCGAATCGCTGTCCTGGGCCGACCGTGGCCGCGTGCTGTGGCTGGGTTTCACCGGTTATTACCTGTCCAGCCTGCTGGACTTCCAGGGCCTGCAGTACATCAGCGTGACTCTGGAGCGGCTGATCCTGTATCTCAATCCCACTCTGGTACTGCTGATCAGCCTGGTCCTGCTGAAGAAGAAGCCAGGCCGTTGGCAGGTGGCCGCGCTGGTGCTGAGTTACCTGGGCGTGCTGCTGGCCTTCGGTCATGACCTGCAGTTGGAGGGCGGGCGCATCCTGCTGGGCAGCGCGCTGGTGTTCGGCAGTGCGCTCAGTTATGCGCTGTACCTGTTCGGAAGCGGGCAGGTGGTGGCGCGCATCGGTGCGATCCGACTGACTGCGTATGCCAGTTGTGTGGCCTGCGTGTTGTGCGTGCTGCATTTCGCCGTGCTGCATCCGCTGCCGGCGCTGCTGCAGGCTCCGGTGCCGGTGTACTGGCTGTCGTTGATCAACGCGACGGTCTGCACGGTGCTGCCGGTGGCGGCGATCATGCTGGCGGTGAAACGCATCGGCTCGTCGTTGGCCGCGCAGGTCGGTATGCTCGGCCCGGTATCCACCATCGTGATGAGTCTATGGCTGCTCGACGAACCCATGGGCCCCTGGCAGATTCTGGGGACGGCGCTGGTGCTGGTCGGCGTACTGCTGGTCAGCCGCGCACGCGCGTGAAGCCGGCTGCTGCGGCGGAAGGGGACGCCGCCGCCCAGGCACGCGAGCGCATTCTGGCAGTGATCCGCGCCATTCCGCGCGGGCAGGTGATGGGCTACGGCCAGGTCGCGGCCAAGGCCGGCCTGCCCGGACGTGCGCGGCTGACCGCGCGCGTGCTGGGCATGAACGACGACCCGGACCTGCCCTGGCATCGCGTGCTGCGTTCGGACGGACGCATCGCCATGCCGGAGGGCTCGCGCGGCTGGCGCGAGCAGAACCAGCGGCTGCGGGCCGAAGGCGTGGTGATGGAGCGGGGGAGGGT
>JAEXNZ010000313.1 GCA_023439425.1 Pseudomonadota bacterium | reverse complement strand
TCTCCAGATAGTCCAGCGATTCCAGCAGACGCTTCTCCACTTCGCGCTGCAGCGCGGCGGCAGCATCATAGCTGTGGGCGGCACGCGAGAATGCGCGGCGAACGTGATGCGGATCGAAACTGGACGTCATACAAAGCTCACTACGAAAGGAGGTGCCGGTGAATCGGTAGTGCACGACCGTTGGTCGTGCGGCGGCAATCAGAACGTCCCTGGATACGCCCCGCCGTCGATCAGCAGGTTCTGCCCGGTGATGTAGCCCGCCTGCGCACTGCACAGGAACGCACACGCCGCACCAAATTCATCGGCATTACCGAAGCGGCCGGCCGGAATATGGGTGCGCTTGCGCTCGGCGATCTGTCCCGCGTCCACGCCCTGCTGCTGCGCGACGTAGGCGAAGTTGCCGCGCAGGCGGTCGGTATCGAACTGGCCCGGCAGCAGATTGTTGATGGTCACGTTGTGCGCCACCGTGCGCCGCGCCAGGCCGGCGACGAAGCCGGTCAGGCCAGAGCGCGCGCCGTTGGACAGACCGAGGATGTCGATCGGGGCTTTGACCGAGGACGAGGTGATATTGACGATGCGGCCGAAGCCGCGTTCGATCATCCCGTCCACCGTGGCGCGGATCAGCTCGATCGGGCTGAGCATGTTGGCGTCCAGCGCCGCAATCCAGTCGGCCCGCTCGAACTGGCGGAAGTCGCCGGCCGGCGGGCCACCGGCGTTGTTGATCAGAATGTCCACCTGCGGGCACGCGGCCAGCGCCGCCGCACGGCCGGCCTCGGTGGTGACGTCGGCCCCTACGGTGCGGACCTCACCGGCACCGGGAAGCGCCTTCAGTTCGAGCGCCGCGCGGGCCAGGGCTTCCTCGCCGCGTGCGGCAATCACCACGTTCACGCCTTCGCACACCAGTGCCCGCGCGCAACCCAGGCCCAGCCCTTTGCTGGCCGCACACACCAAGGCCCAGCGGCCAGCAATTCCAAGATCCATAGCGTCCTACCCGGTAGAGTCGACCGACAGTCGACTGCTCTCAACAACGAATTGTCGCAGCTGAGCGGCCACGATATCGGCATGCCCGAGGAACGGTGCGTGTCCTCCATGGTCAACGACGTGCGCCTGTGCATCGGGGGTCAGGGCTGCTGCCGCCTGCATGCCGGACGCGCTGACCAGCCGGTCGCGTTTTCCGGCCAGCCACAGGCTGGGCTTACGCAGTGCCGGCAGCGCGCTACGCAGATCGGTGTTCTCAAGCAGGGCCAGGCCCTCCTGCAGCGCCCGCGGAGCCGGCTCGCCGCGCTCCACCAGGGCCGCGCGCAGCGTGCGCAGCTCCTGGCGGGCATGTTCGGAGCCCATCGCGTCCAGCGCCAGAAAGCGCTCCAGCGTGCCCCGGTAATCCTGGGCCAGGTCCTGGCCGAACTGCGCGAAGACCGCCGGCTCCACCGCGTGCGGCCAGTCGTCGCCCCGTACAAAGCGCGGAGTTGCAGCGATCATCACCAGTCCGCGCACCTTCGGCACCACGGCGGCCCCATGCAGGGCGAACAACCCGCCCAGCGACCAGCCGCACCACACCGCTGGCGGGGTGGCGGCGGCGATGGCGTTGACCACCTGCGGCAGGCGCAGGGCGGTGGGATCTTCGCGGCTGTGGCCGTGGCCGGGCAGGTCCACAAGGTGCAGTTCGAACTGGTCCTGCAGGCGCTCCACCAGCGGGGCGAACACACCGCCGTGCAGTGCCCAGCCATGAATCAACACCAGCGCCGGGCCGCGCCCTACCACCTCGATATGCATGCTCAGCCGGCCTGCGTCACGCGCTCAGCGCATCCAACGACTGCTGGCGCAGCACCTTGTCGCGCGCGTCGGCAATCGCATCGGTCAGCGCCCGCACCTGCACCGACGTGTGCAGCGCCGACAGCGTCACGCGCAGACGCGCCTTGCCTTCCGGCACGGTCGGCGGACGGATCGCGCTGACCAGGAACCCGGTGGTTTCCAGCGCCGCCGAAAGCGCCACCACGGTGGCTTCCGAGCCGCACAGCAGCGGCTGGATCGGGGTCTCCGAAGGCATCAGTTCCAGCCCGTGCTGACGTGCGCCTGCGCGGAACACGCCGACCAGTTCGGTCAGCTTCTCGCGCCGCCAGTCGTCGCGGCGGGCCAGCTTCACCGCCGCCAGCGAGGCGGCGGCCTGTGCCGGCGAAATCGCGGTGGTGTAGATGTAGGGGCGAGCGGTCTCGGCCAGATGCTGGATCATCGCTTCATCGCCCAGCACCACCGCGCCACTGCTGCCCAACGCTTTGCCCAGCGTGGCCAGCTGCAGCGGTACGTCGGTCACGCCCAGGCCAGCGTCAGCCACACAGCCGCGGCCATGTTCGCCGACCACGCCGATGCCATGCGCATCGTCCACGTACAGCAGCGCTTCCTGCATGCGTGCCACCAGCGACAACGACCGCAGCGGGGCGATATCGCCGTCCATGCTGAATACACCATCGGTGACCAGCATCGCCGCGCCTTCCGGCGCATGCTTCAGCTGGCGCAGCGCGCCTTCGCTGTCCAGGTGCGGGTAACGGCGCAGGCGGCAGCCGGCCAGCCGGGTGGCATCGAGCAGGCTGGCGTGGTTCAGCCGGTCCTGCACGCAGACGTCGTCCTCTTCGCTCAGCAGGGCCTGCTGCACCGCCAGGTTGGCGGCGAAGCCGCTGCCGAACAGCAGGGCACGCGGGTAACCCAGCCAGTCGGCCATTTCCTGTTCCAGCGCCTCGTGCAGCGCGTGGTGGCCGCAGATCAGGTGCGAAGCCGTGGCCCCGGCACCTTCGCGCGCGGCCGCGTCCTGCAGCGCGCTGACCACGCCAAACTGCTGGGACAGACCCAGGTAGTCGTTGCTGCAGAAGCCGGTCAGCCACTGCCCGTCCACTTCCAGACGCACGCCATCGCGGCGGGTCACGGTGCGGCGCACACGGATGCGGCCCTGCGCCTGGCGAAGCTTGCGCTGGGACTGAAGTCGTTCCTGCAGGTCAGGGCGGGCCATGGTCGTCATAAGCATGGTCGGGGAGGGCAGCTAGCGTACCCGGTTGGCGGCCTGGGCGCCGCACCCCCGGTCGGAAGCTCAGGCCGCCTGTCCGCAGTGGCCGCCGCAGGCACCGGCCGGCTGGGTGATGTCGGCATGCACGGTGCCAGGGTGGTCGTGTTCTGGCGCATCCACCTTTACCGGCATTGGCTGCAGGCCCAGGCGCTCGAACAGGGCCTGGTCACGCGCGGTGTCCGGGTTGCCGGTGGTCAGCAGCTTCTCGCCGTAGAAGATGGAATTGGCCCCGGCAAGGAAACACAGCGCCTGCAGTTCATCGCTCATCGCCTCCCGTCCGGCCGACAGCCGCACCATGGAACGCGGCATCACGATGCGCGCCACCGCGATCATGCGCACGAACTCGAACGGGTCCAGCTCGGCACTGCCGTGCAGCGGCGTGCCGGCGACCTGGACCAGACGGTTGATCGGCACCGAATCGGGATGGCTGGGCAGATTGGCCAGCGCCAGCAGCAGACCGGCGCGGTGCTGGCGGGTCTCGCCCATGCCGACAATGCCGCCGCAGCAGGTCTTCAGGCCTGCATCGCGCACGTGTTCGAGCGTGTCCAGGCGATCCTGGTACTGGCGGGTGTGGATGATGGAATCGTAGTAATCCGGCGCGGTGTCCAGATTGTGGTTGTAGTAGTCCAGCCCGGCCGCACGCAGCGCATCGGCTTGGCCGCGGTCGAGCATGCCCAGGGTGGCGCAGGTTTCCAGCCCCAGGGCCTTCACTTCGCGGATCATCGCGGCCACCTTTGGGATGTCACGATCCTTGGGCGAACGCCACGCCGCGCCCATGCAGAACCGAGAGGCACCGCCGGCTTTGGCCTGGCGCGCGCGGGCAACCACTTCTTCTGTGGCCATCAGCTTCTGCGCCGACACGCCGGTGTCATAGCGCTGCGCCTGCGGGCAGTAGGCGCAGTCCTCGGGGCAGCCGCCGGTCTTGACCGACAGCAGCGTGGACACCTGCACCTGGGCCGGGTCGAAGTGCTCCCGGTGCACCGCCGCGGCACGGAACAGCAGCTCCGGGAACGGCAGGTCGAACAACTGCAGTAGTTCCTGCGGCTGCCAGTCATGGCGGAGGGCGGTGGACATGGGCGGCCTGCCGGTTGCGGTGAAAGGGCGAAAGTGTGGGGAGTGGATTCAGTGCTGTCAACTCATGAGTAACCTTGCGGGTTTACAGCAAGGGTGAACTCGTAACCCGTTGTTGGATAAAGTCATCATTGACGGACTTAGTGATGGATTAATTCAACATGGACGCGCGATTGCTTCGCACCTGCATGCTGGCGACTCTTCTCGCAGCCAGTGGGCTCACTGCCTGCACCACCCCACCCGCATTGACGCCGTCGGCTGAGGCAGGACAGGGCGCTGCACCGTTGCCGCAGGCCAGGCTGCTGATGCGCGAGGTGGACGAGCAGGGCCTGCCGACATCCACCCGCCTGACCGATGCGGAAGGGCAGCCGCTCGCCCTGCAGGAGCCGCCCTTCCTGGTGACCGCGGATGTGCGCAGCGTGGCGCTGGACACGGATGCATACACCGGCGCGCCCGTGCTGAACCTGGAGCTGACTGAAGAGGCCGGCACACGCATGCTGGCGGCCACCGAAGCACGCGTGGGCAAGCGCATTGCCTTCACCGTGGGCGACCGGGTGCTGACCGTGGCCACCATTCGCGGGCCATTCGGCAAGGCGATGCAGGTGAACGGGCTGGAAGACCTGCAGGACGCGCAGCAGATGTACGCGGAAATTACCGGCCAGCATCCGTGATCGGATGACGCGCGGCACCGGCATTGTCTGATGCCGGCTTGGGGCGGGAGCGGGCACGCTGGGTCTCGCTCCTTGCCCTGAACTCCGCTGTGTTTCATGCTCTTTCCTGGCTTTCGCTGCAGGCCCTGCCACTGCATTGCCTGGTCTGTTCCGAGCCCGGCGCGGATGGGCTGGACCTGTGTCGCGCCTGCCACGCTGCCCTGCCGTGGAACGATCACGCCTGCCCGGTGTGCGCGCTGCCGCTGCCGGAGAACGAACCCGCTGTCTGCTGCGGTTCCTGCCTGATCGATCCACCGCTGCAGGCGGCTGCCGCAGCCACCTTCGTCTACGCCCCACCAATTGACCAGCTGATCCTGCGCTTCAAGTTCCACAAGGACCTGGCCGCCGGTCGCCTGCTGTCCGGGCTGATGCTGCAACGGGTGCCGGCATTTCTTACCGAGCCGTTGGTTCCGATGCCGCTGCATCGTAAGCGCCTGCGCGCGCGTGGTTACGATCAGGCGCTGGAACTGACGCGCCCGTTGGCCAAGGAGATGTGCCTGCCCCTGTGGCAGGGCCTGGTGCGTCAGCGGGCGACTGCCGCGCAGTCGGAACTGGGGGCGGAGGCCCGCAAGCAGAACATGCGCGATGCGTTCGCAGTGCGCTCCGCGCCGCCCAAGGCTCTGACGCTGGTCGATGACGTCATGACCACCGGCGCGACCCTGCAGGCGGCGGTACATGCGTTGCACAGTCATGGCCTGCGCCGCGCTACGCTGTGGGTCTGTGCCAGAACTCTTTGAAATGCCCGGAGGGCCCATGAATCCCAGGCTCGCGTCGATGGTACGGGTTACGGTGATCAGCCTGTCCGGGCTGATGTGTTTTATTGCCGGGTTCCTCGGTACGCTCTTTACTCTGCTCCGCCTGCTTGCGCCGTCGGCCGGATGCGAAGCTCCCTGCGATGCACCTGGCTACGTCGCTTATGGATACACCCTGCTTGTTGGCCCGGTTGTCGGCACGTTGATGGCGATCGCAGGCGTTTTGCTGATTGGAACCGTGTATCCCCGTCGCAGCTGAGGTGATACGCAGACACGCATGGCGTGTCTCTACGCCTTCCCGCATGCTGGCTTGCCTTGACAATGCAAATGCATTACCGTGCCGGTATCGAATCGGGTGGGATCTCCAATGACCGCCATTCTTCAAGCCGACTCAACCTTGACCGACCGTTATCAGACGACGGTCCCCGAGCCCGTGCGTCGGGCGCTGGGTCTGCGCAAGCGCGATGCCATCCACTACGAAGTACTGGCAGATGGCGAAGTCCGCCTGACAAAAGGCGGGCAGCACAACGACGATCCCGTGGTTGCATCGTTCCTGGGATTGCTCGAAGCGGACATGAAATCAGGGCGCAACGTCTCCCCCGTAAATGCTGACCTCGTTGCCCAGCTCCGGAAGCTGGTGGCAGGCGCGGACGTTGATCTCGACGCGCCCTTGGATCCAGCTGATGAGTAATCCGGAATGGTTATCCATGGATGGACTGTCTACGCGCACGACTGCTTTGCTGATCAGCTTGGGTGCCTGATCGAGGCGGTTGCAGATGCGGCACGGCGCAGACCTGACGACTTTCGCAGGACCAACGCATTCAAGCGACTGGCTGCAGTAACCACGCTTGCGTTCGACCAGATTCCCGCCAACCCTGCCGATCCGAAGTATCGGCAGGGCGATACGCTTGGCAAGGACCACACGCACTGGTTCCGTGCGAAGTTCTTCCAGCAGTACCGGCTGTTCTTCCGGTTCAATGACCGGGAAAAAGCAATCATCCTTGGCTGGGTCAATGACGACCAGACGTTGCGCGCCTACGGATCGAAAACAGATGCCTACGCCACGTTTCAGCGCATGTTGGCCAATGGTCGGCCGCCCGACGATTGGGACGCTCTGAAGGCCGCTGTTGTGAACGATGCAGAGTTGGAGCGTCTGGTGGCGCTGACCCAGGCCACGTAGAGACGCGCCATGCGCGTCTGCGCAGGGTTCCGGGCCAGCGCGAAGAGCAGCCGGGCAAGCCCGGCTCTACGCGGTGTCCGGAGGAGTGCCCGCGTTACCGGAACCGCGCTTCGATCTCTTCCAGTGTCTTGCCTTTGGTTTCCGGCAGCCAGAATGCGGCCACCAGGAAGTACAGCAGCGTGCAGCCGGCCCAGAAGAAGAACATGCTGGCGTAGCCGTAATGCCCCACCGTGGGCAGGAACAGCGCGGCGATCACGGTGGACACGAACTGGTTGATCAACAGGGCGATGCTCATGCCGTTGGAGCGAATGCGGGTGGGCATCAGCTCGGACAGCGCCAGCCACACGCATACGCCGGGGCCGACCGCGAAGAACGCGACGAACAGCAGGATGCAGCCGGCCACCAGCCAGCCGTGGGTGGGCGAGGGCACCGGGCCGATGCTGGCGCGTTCGATCACCAGCGGTGCCGTGGCGGCCATCGCAGGATCAGGGAAGGGATTCAGGTGCAGGCTGCGGAAGAAGCGGCCGATCACGCTGTCGGCCGACACCGCATCCTCGCGGCGGATCTGCAGCGTGCCATCGGTGAGGCTGTCGCTGCGCAGCGAACGCACATTGCTGAATTCACCGTAGGCGTAGGACACCGTCAGCTGCTGCGGTTGCGGGCCGGCCTGGCGATCCAGCTGCGCCCACTGCGCCGCATCCATCGTCAGGTCCAGGACTTCGCCGCTTACCTGCTGCTGCAGGATCGGTTGCACGTCCAGCCGGCCCTGCTCGCCGCGCACGAACAGCAGCGCCGCACACAGCAGCGCCACCGTGATGCCGCCCGTACCCAGCATCAGCAGGAACTTGCGGCCCTTGCGGTCCACCAGCACCAGGGCGACCACGGTCATGATCGCGTTGAGCAGCTTGATCGCCACATCCGCCCAGTTGGCCACCGCGCCCGGCAGACCGGCCTGGTTGAGGATGTTCACCGCGTAGGCCAGCACCGAATTGATGCCGGTGGCCTGGGTGAAGGCCAGCACCAGGCAGGCCAGTACGAACGGCCACACGTAGCGCCTGCTCAGCAACGGGTCGCGCGCCCGCGCGCCACGGGCCAGTGCCTGGGTCTGCTCCGGGGCCTGCATGCTCTGCAGCGTGGGTTCGACCTCGCTGGGCGCGACGGTGCGCTGCAGCGCGGCGCGGGCCTTGTCGAGCTGGCCACGTCGGGCCAGCCAGCGCGGGGATTCACTGATGAACAGCGCGCCGAAGGTGAATACCAGGCCCGGCAGCAGGCAGCTCCAGAAGATGGTGCGCCACGCATGGTATTTCACCTCGAACAGAAACTGCTGCTGCTCGATCGCCGGCAGGTGTCGCACGCTGTCGGCCGCCGCGTCCACCGCGTGCGCCTGGTACAGACCGATCACCGCAGCCAGCACCAGGCCGATGGTCAGCAGCAGCTGGAACAGGCCGGCACCGCGACCACGGCGTTCCGGGCTGAGCACCTCGGCCAGATACAGTGGCACCACCACGCCGATCAGACCCCCACTGACGCCCTGCAGCAGCCGCCCCAGCAGCAGCGCGGCATACCCTTCCGACAGCGCCATCACCGGAATGCTGAGGGTGAACAGCGCGCCGGCCAGCACCAGGGTATTGCGCCGGCCGATCAGGTCGGCGATGGCTCCAGCAAACAGCGAGGACAGCACGCTGCCCAGCAGCACCGCCGCGACCACGAAACCCAGCTGCTGGCTGGTGAGGTGCCAGCTGGCGGTGGCGGTGGCTTCCAGATAAGGCAGCGCGCCGGCGATGATGCCGATGTCGATGCCGTACAGCAGTCCGCCCATGCCGCCAATGAACAACAGGTAGCGCACCGGCCAACGGGGGCCTTCTGCGCGGGAGTTCGGGGTGGCGTGCGAGGCGGATGCTGATGTCATGCAGGGGTCTCGGCGATGATCACTTCGATGCCCAGCCGTTGCAGCCCTTCCAGATACTCGGCGTCAATGCTGGCGTCGGTGATGATGGTATGGACCTGTTCCAGCCGGGCAATGCGATGCAGGCTGACCCGTCCGAACTTGGACGCATCGGTCAGCACCACAACCCGCCGTGCCCGCTCCACCATGCGGTGGTTGAGGCTGGCTTCGGCTTCATGATGGGTGGTCAGACCAAACTGCAGGTCCAGGCCATCCACGCCCAGGAACAGGGTGTCGAAACTGTAGGTGTTGAGGCTGGCTTCGGCCTGGCTGCCCTGCAGCGACAGCGACTGCTTGCGCAGCAGGCCACCGGTGAGCATGAGTTCCACGCCGGGGGCGTTGGCCAGTTCCCAGGCGATGTTCAGACCATTGGTCATCACCGTCACATCGCGGTGCGCACGTAAGTGCCGCGCCAGGGTCATGGTGGTGGAGCCGGAGTCGATGATGATGTTGTCGCCAGGGCGCACCTGCTGCGCGGCATGCGCGCCGATGCTGTCCTTCAGCGGCAGGTTGAGCGTGTCCTTTTCATGGATGTCCTGCTCCAGCGGCGGCGTGCGCATCAGGGTGGCCCCGCCGTGCGTACGGGTAGCCAGTCCCTGTGCCTCGACGTGGGTGAGGTCGGTCCGGATGGTCACCGCCGACACGCCGAAGCGCTCGACCAGGTCGCTAACCTGCACGCTGCCGTGCTCCACCAGCATCTGCATGATCTGCTGGCGACGCTGCCGTGTGTTTCGCATGGTCGTGAAGTCCCTTTCAGAAGGAAAGCCGAAGCTTACTCTTCCGAAAGCCCCGCTGCCGATAAGGTTTCGAATGGGCCTTCGCTACCGCAGGCGCGGGCATACTCGGCCAGGCGCAGCGCGACCTTGTGCTGGATCAGCGCGAGGGGCGCGTCGCTGAGGGTGCCGGCCTGCACCGCCGCGCGCTGCTCGGGCAGGAACTGGCTCAGCAGCATCAGCGGCGGCCGCTGCCGGGTGAGGTTGTCGATCAAGGTGGCCAGCGCAGCCTGCACAGCGGGTTCGCCCCAGTAGTAGCGGCTGCGATCGCTCAGTGAGTAGCGGCGCAGGCGCTGTTGCTCCGCGTCGGTGCCGGAGTAGTAGCTGCGCCAGTAGCCCGGCTTTTCGCACATGACGCGGTCCAGCACCTCGATCAGTTGCGAGCACTGCGCTGCTGGCAGCAGCGCGTTCTCGATCATGGCCAGCGCGAACACCGCTTCGCGGAAGGCATAGGTTGCCGCCGGCCCGACCTTGAGAATGGCGAAGTGGTCGCGCACCAGGGCATGCAGCCCCGCTTCGGTCTGATAGTCGGTGGAGTGGGCTTCGAACACGATGCGCGGCTGCGACTCGACGAACGCCGAAAGCGCCTGCGCTGCCGGCGGGTCGTAGTAATGCACGCTGCTGTGGTCGAAATCCACGCCGGGCTGCACCACCATCGCCAGCACACGTTCCCAGGCCGGCAACAGGTCGGGCGTGGCGAAGGCGTCGCGATGGATGGCCAGTGTGGTGGCCGCCGCCTCCGGCGTGGTGACAGCAAGGCCGCCTTCCAGCGAGGATTCACCGCCCGGCACCGGCACTTCCGTGCCGATCACGTACACCGGAGGTGGCAGTCCGTGTTCGGCGGCGGTACGTTCGGCGACCCGCGCCAGTTCCGCCGAGCGCATCGCGACCGTCGCATCGGGCAAGGGCGTCGGGTCATCGGCGCAGGACATGCTGCAGTCCAGGTGGATCTTGTGGAAACCGGCGGCCACGTAGGCGGCGATGAGCTCGCGCGCGTGCGCCATGGCCACGTCGGCCGGCCCTTTCTGCCAGGCATTCGGACCCAGATGGTCGCCGCCCAGCACCAGCCGCGCCCGCGGGAACTGCTGTTCGTCCGCCAGCGCATGCACGTAGTCGCGATACTGCGGCGGGTTCATGCCGGTGTAGCCGCCGAACTGGTCCACCTGGTTGGAGGTGGCCTCGATCAACAGCAGGGTGCCGTAGTGCTGCGCCACCTGCATCGCGGCCCGCAACACCTGCTCGTTGCTGCAGCAGACGCTGTACAGCCCCACCGGCTGGCCCTGGCGATGGGCGGCGATCAAGGCGTGTACGGCGGACATGGCAAGGCTCCGGTTGTCGTGGAATCAGAAGGTGTGCGGTTCAACCTGCCGGATGCTGCTGGCAGGCCAGCAGGGCCGCGCCGCGCGCGCCACCGGCGTCGCCGAATACCGGCGGCAGAATCGGTGGCACACGCACGCCGGCAAACAGGTAAGGCGCGATGGCGGCAGGCAGGTCGCGATACAGCGGTTCCAGCTTGGACAACCCGCCGCCAAGCACGATGACGTGCGGATCCAGCGCCAGGATCAGGCTGGCAAAGCAGTAACCCAGCAGGTCGCGGTGGATGGCCAACGCGCGCTGGGCGACGGCATCGCCGCCGTTGGCGCGTTCCACCACCTGCTGTGCGTCCAGCGCATCGCCGCCCTGGCGGGCATGGATCAGCGCCAGTCCGCTGCCGGACACGTAGCGCTCCAGGCAGCCGCGCAGGCCGCAGCCACAGTCCAGCAACGGCAGGTCGTGGCGCAGCTGCAGCGTGGCGGGCAGGCTCCAATGGCCCCATTCGCCGGCCATGCCGTTGTTGCCGGGTACCAGTCGACCGTCCTTGCAGTAGCCACCGCCGGCACCGGTGCCAAGGATCACCCCGAACATGCTCGGGTAGCCGTCGGCCGCGCCGCCCTGCGCTTCGGAAAGCGCAAAGCACTGCAGGTCGTTGCCCAGCGCCAGGGGCCGCTGCAGGCGCGCCTGCAGGTCCGCGCCCACCGTGCGCCCGGTCAGCGCCGGCACGTTGGCGCTGAGCTGGCGTCCGCTGTCGGCGTCGCGCACCCCGGGCAGGGCGATGCCGATGGCCTGGCAGGTGTTTCCCAGCGTTTCGTCCGCCTGGCCGACCAGCGCGGCCACGCTGTCGAGGAACGCCTCGTAGTCATGGCACGGCGTGGCCACGCGCTGACGGTGCTGGACCGCGCCGCGCGCGTCGCAGGCCGCCAGTTCAATCTTGGTGCCGCCGATGTCGATGCCGTACCAGGTCTGCATGCGCCGCTTCCGCTCAACCGTGGGAATGAATGGTCACACCCTGTACCACGCGGTTGACCGTGCCGTCGGGGAAGGGGTTGTCGGGCGTGTAGCCCATCGCGGCCGAACGCTGCAGCGCATAGCCCTGTGCCACCAGCAGCCACAGCGGAGCCAGCCAGCTGTCGGAATAATCAGGGGCGTCGAGTAACAAGTCGCCTTCGGCACGTTCTGCGCTGGATGGGCCGACGGAAATGACCCTTCCGGCGATGCCGTCGCCGCGCAGTTCGTCCAGAAGATCCTGCTCGTAACGCCGCGCCAGCGGCTGCGCACTGCGCAGCATCACCACCAGGGTGTCGCCATCCAGGGTGGACTTGGGTCCATGCCGGAAGCCTAACGGCGTGTTGGACAGCGCCAGGACCCGACCGGCGGTGAGCTCCAGTACTTTCAGGGCGGCTTCGCGCGCGCTGGCTTCCAGCGGACCGCTGCCCAGGTAGATGACCCGCGTGCACGGCCACTGCGCCAGCGCCGCGATCGCGGTATCCCACTGGTGCAGGGCAGCGCGGCCGTGTTCGGCCAGGGCGCGCAGCCGCGCCACGCGGTCTGCCCACGGCGCTTGATCGAACACGGCCAGTGCCGCCAGCAGCATGCAGCTGAGGCTGCTGGTCATGGCGAAGGCCTGGTCGCAGCTGTCCGGCGGCATCAGCAGCGAGCAGGTGTCCTTCCGCCCGCTGCCGTGCCGGGCCAAGGCACCATGGGCATTGCAGGTGATGTGCAGGAACCGCGCGGACGGCACGCTGGCCTGCACCTGCTCGACCACGGCCACGCTTTCCGGGCTGGAACCGCTGCGGCCAAAGCTGACCAGCAGGGTGGGGCGGTCAGCCTTCAGGTACAGCTGCGGGTGGGTCAGCAGACTGGTGGTGTGGACGGCGCGGATGTCGGCCGGCCATTGCGCGTTGATTGCGTCAGCGACCATCTCGGCGATGAAGCCGGAACTGCCGGCCCCGGTGAAGATCACCCGCTGTTCCGGCTGCGACAGGGCCGAACCCAGGAAGGCCTCGAGCGTGGGCTGGGCGGTTTCGAGCAGGTCGGCCACGGCGGCCCACAGCGCAGGCTGCTGGACGATTTCCCCGGCAGTGTGGGCACCGCCACGGGACTGCCAGGCGGCAAGGTCGAAAAGTGGGGGCAGTTCCATACGTACTTCCTGTTGGACGACCTCACGATCTGTGTTTTCTTTCGAAATGTCAATTATCGAAAGATTTAAATAAGTTTGCTCGGTCACAGTTTTCGATTCGATTGTCGCTCGCAGCCTCTTTAGTCTTGCGTATCTCTTGGTATGAAAAGAGAAAAACTGCGCATTCAGAAGCGATTTAGAAAGTGGTGCTTTGCATCAACTTTCGTTTGTCGTAAAAAACTCCTTCTTTTTGCTTTCACTTTGTTGACATCTTTCGAGACGCTGCCCTAGAGTCGGCCGCAGGGAGTCATTCCCCGTTTTCTCATCCACCTCACCGTTCTCCGTCTGCAGCCCGCGTGGCTGCGGTGCGGGCAACTGTTGCCGGAACAAACCGCACGAGGAGCCAAGATGTTGAACGTACGCCACCGCCAACGCCGCATCCCCGCCACCCGTTTATCGCTTGCGCTGGGCGTCGCCCTGATCGGAACCGCGCCGGCCTTCGCCCAGGACAGCGCCGCTGACAGCGGCCCGGACGAACGCACCACCGAACTGAGCCGGGTCCAGGTGACCGGCTCCAACATCCGCCGCTCGGACGTGGAGACCAGCTCGCCGGTGCAGGTGATCCGCAAGCAGGACATCGAGAACATGGGCGCGCGCACGCTGCTGCAGGTGCTGGACAACCTGCCGGCAGCGCGGCCGGCGCAGCAGGATTCGCGCTCGCTGTTCACCGGTTCCGACGGCGCCTCGCAGGCCAACCTGCGGGGACTGGGCGCGCAGGGCACGCTGGTGCTGCTCAATGGCCGTCGTCTGTCGTACTACGGCGCGCCGGCCGGTTTCCAGACCCAGTTCGTCAACATCGACGCCATTCCCGCCGCGGCCATCGAACGCATGGAAGTGCTGACCGACGGTGCATCCGCCGTGTACGGCACCGATGCGGTGGCGGGCG
>JAEXNZ010000301.1 GCA_023439425.1 Pseudomonadota bacterium | reverse complement strand
CGATGTTCATGCGTTACCGTGCAGATCAACGTTATCGGCAGTGGTCTGTCGACCGACTCTACCGAAGCGGGGCCGCGCACGAATTCGAAGTACCACCACATAGAACCAAAGGGATTTGGCCAAATGTCTACCTCGCGCACGCTCGCCATCGTCATCGCCCCGCTGGCACTCGCAGGCTGGCTTGCCTGGAGGCACATATCCCCACCGTCGCCGCTGCCCCCTCCGGCATCTGCGACCACCCACATGCCCGCACAGCCAGCATCTCCCGGCACGCCCCACATAGCCCCCGCGACCAAATCACCAAACCTGTACCACCAGTACCGCACCCTCAAACAACGCGCCGAAGGCGGCAACGCCGTAGCCCAGCGGCTGGTGGCGCAGGTGCTCATCGACTGCGCCCACATCTATGACCACCCGCTCAAGTTCACTCCACTGGAGCTGAGCGACATTCCCGCCGACAGCCCCGAGTCCATGTCGATTGACGCCCATCGCGCGCTCCAGCAGGACTGCGCCCAGGTGGAGGGCGGGGCACGCGTCACCATGAAGGACGGTGAGCACTGGTACAGGAAGGCGGCCGCGAATGGCGACCTCACCGCGCGGGCCATCGTCAACATGTCCCGCCACCCGCCTTTCAGTGCCGATGAGGCGCAGCGCTTCCTTGACGATGTGATTGCATCCAAAGATCCCGTGGCCGTGTTCGCTTACGGCAACGTGATGGGCGGCCCGGTGACCGAGAACCTGGGCGAGGTCTATGGTTCGTTGGTCAGCGGCAAGGCCAGCCTTGCGTGGATGCTGGCCGGTTGCCGCATGGGTATGGACTGTGGGCCGGAGAGTCCACTGGTGACCAATCACTGCCTGCATCATGCCGTGTGCGGCAAAGGAGATTACGAGCAGGCCATGAAGAGCGAGATCGAATCAGAAACAGACCGCGAAGCCCTCGACCAACAGATAGAAGCCATCCTGGCCATCCTGGAAACCCCGTAGAGCCGGGCTTGCCCGGCTGCCGTTAGCGACCAACCCCAACGCGCCCCGGTTGCGACCATACCGATGGAGCGGTAGGGTCGGTCGATAGACGACCGCCGATCCGCGAACGGGATTCCCGAGCGGATCGCACAAACGCCCCAAACGGACTTGGCCCCATGCGCAGATTAGGCAAGCTCTTCATCATCTTCACAGCGCTGCTGGCCCTGGCGGTCGCCTTTGCATGGAAGCACTTCACCAAACCAGCTCCGGCCGCACAGGCCTCTGCTACCACCATCGAGCCGTCCGCCAGCACAGCGTCGGCGCAACGCAGCAATACTACCCCCGGTACCCGCTCAGCTTCCGCACCCGCCGCCGCATCAGCAATAGACGAGGCCCAAGCCTTCCAATCCCTCAAGCAACGCGCCAAAGCCGGCGACGCGGTCGCCCAGCGCCTGCTGGCGGAGACCTACGATGCCTGCCTCGTGCCGAACCTGTTCCGCGACCGCTTTCTACAGTGGAACGAGCGAGCCAGGCAGGACCGGCCCGAGCAGGCCGCTGAACTGGACCGCATTGCGCAGAAGCGGATTGAACTATGCGACGCCGTGGATGGCGGGGCCATCATCCCCCAGGAACTCATTCGCGGCTGGTACGAACAAGCCGCCGCAAACGGCGACCTTGCCGCCCGCGCCAGGGGTTACGGCATGCAGCGCACCCCGTTGGACGCTGCGACGGCCACCCAGTTGCTGGATGACGTAGTGGCATCAAGAGATCCGGCCGCGATGCGCAGCTTGGGCGCAACCCTGACAAGCAGCATCACGGCCAACATCGGCGAGCCCTACAAAGGGCTGGTCAGCGGTCCGTTGGCAGGGGAAGCATGGGTACTGGCCGCCTGCCGCATGGGCTACGACTGCGGCCCGGACAGTATGGATATGGGCAACCTCTGTCTACTCGGAGGCCGCTGCCTGGGGGAGACCAGCGAAGAGATGATGTTCGCCACGATCAAGACAGACGCCGAGCGCGCGGCCCTTGAGCAGAGGATCCAGCAGATCCTCGACGCAGTGTCCCCGTAGAGCCGGGCTTGCCCGGCTGCCGTTCGCGACCAACCCAAAACCAAGACGCGCATGGCACCGTCGCTACGGGTGGGGCGCAGCCACGCAGGGCGTGGCTCTACGTTTCCTCTTCCCCCAACATTGGAACGACTAACTCTGCAAGGACCACGGTGCCATCTTCGGCAATTGGAATATGGTCGGGAAGGGCGACGCCAACCTCGGAGAGTGCAGCGGCAGTTGTCACCATTGGATGGCGACTGCATTCATATCGGCTAGGGGTGCCCGCTGAACTCGCAATGATGAAGCCCATTGCAACCCCCTGAAGAAACGAGAAGTCGTCCTCCGTGGTGGGAAGTACTTCCCTGAGCTCAAGTAGCCCTCGAATGGTGTTGGGGTGGGTTGCATCCAGGGGATAGAAGCACTCGCCTTTCTCGTTCCGTCTGTACTCATGCCCGGCAACTCCCGTGAATCCCGTGCCTTCCACGACAACGCCTTCGCGTTTCACGTTGAAAAGGTACTCGGGAGGGGATGGCCCGCCAGCCTCGGTTCGGAAGTTGTGAATTGACACGCCGGTGCCTTCATCGAACGCACCCCCACGGTTGATGCGCCTCTGGAAATTCAGTCGCGTGCTTCTCTGGGGATCCATATCCGTCCTCCATATCCACTCGTCATTCTTCGACGAAACCCCGATCCGCACCGCCCCAAGGCGCGGGAAAAGCGCTTCAGGGGCCAAGGTGCCTACAGGTCCTTTCTGGCAGAAGACGATCGCGTTGATGCCATAGCCATCACGCACCGCCTTGCCGAAGCCTTGCAGAAGGGCCAATTCGATATCCAGCCCTTGGGCAAACGCGTGCACATTGATGGATGAAAGCATCGCCCTGCGCCGGCGGCGACTCACGTCGATCTCGCGAATGGTGGCTATCCGAATCCCGGCAACGGAAACGCGAAACGATTGTTGGTGGCGAAAGCGTTCGCTTCGCCAGATCCTGCTCAACGGGATGCGGCCCGGCATCACCCGCACATGTCGGACAAAGTCGTTGATGAGCGCCTTGCGCACCATTCGACCAAACCAACGATTGATGTGGGTCTTCAGAAATTACGCTTCCTGCTTGAAGGCCGGATCGTCGCTCAAACGCGGGCCCGGCGGACGCCGGCGTGCATCGGCCACAAGACGATGGAACGCATAGATGGCGATCGTGCCGCGAATACTCACAAAGGTCATCACGCCAGAGAATGCAAGCGAAGGTACCGAAATGTCACCCTGCACGACCCTGAGGAGCGCACCCAGCAACCCAATCACACTGATGACCAATGTGCCCACGGCCACCAGACGGAAGCGCTTGTAGATCCCAACCGCCAAGGGAAGATAGAGGCAGGTGACCAGCCCCAGGGCCGCAGCAACGAAGTTGCCAAAGGGCTGGTTGCTGAGAAGCAGCACAATAGCTCCAACCGCCGAAATGGCGCTCACGAACGCGAGCAGCAGCCACATGTACTTGATGGGGCGGGTGATGGAGCCCGGAATCTCAATGACCCAGCTTTCGACGGGTCGGGCGGGAAGGGGCTTTGTTGCGTGGTACGGGTCCTGATCCATGGTGTGCGACTCCAGTTGAAGGCTGGCGAAGGTTAGCGCTGGCGTGGAGTGCCGGGAATAGGATTTTTCTGACACTCCGTAGAGCCGGGCTTGCCTGGCTGCCGTTCCCGATCCAATGCAACGCCCGACGCGCGCAGGGCAACAACACGTGTAAAGCCCAGCCGGGCAAGCCCGGCTCTACGCGTCCTGCTTCTGTGCGAACGCGGGGTCGTCCGCCAGACTGGGGCTCGCTCGGCGCTTTCGCGAAGCTGCCACGAAGCCATGGTAGTCGCGAATGGCCTGCGTACCGCGCACGCCGATGATGGTGGTAACAACACCCACGATCAAAGGAAATATCGAAGGCGTGCCTTTGAGCAGGCTGAAAAGCTCCATGACCAGCGAAAGCCCATACAGCACCGTCACGACAACGGCTACCCAGTAAACGCGGTTGTACACGCCAAATGCGCAGGCTGCGTTGATGACCGCCGTCATGCCGAAGATCGCGGCCAGGAAAAGCGCCATCGACGGCGCGGTGATGACTTGGTACCCACCCCACACCACAGCAATGCCGGTCTGCACAGCGAGCAGGATCCAGAGATACTTGATCGGTCGCGTGATCTCGCCGGGTACCCCGGTGGCCGAGCCATCGGCAGCGGTGCTGAGTTCAGCCTTGCTGGCCAGATAGGGGCTGTCTTCTTCCATGATCTAAACCTCCGTGGTTGATGCGCGCAGCATACCCCGTAGAGC
>JAEXNZ010000299.1 GCA_023439425.1 Pseudomonadota bacterium | reverse complement strand
CCCTGGTGTGTCGCTGCGAAGACGTGCCTTTGGGCGCGCTGCGCGACTTCACCGACAGCCGCGACGCCAAGCTGACCTCGCGCTGCGGCATGGGGGCCTGTCAGGGCCGTATCTGCGGTACCGCGCTGGCCGAACTGGGTCTCGGCAACGCTGAATCCTCCACCGATGGCGGCCGCCGGCCGCCGTTGTTCCCGGTCCGCCTCGCGGCGCTGGCCGACTCTTTCACCGACGACTCGCAAGGGATCCATCCATGAGCAATGCTTCTTTCTGGAAGGGCGTGCTGCCCGCCATCACCACCCCGTTCAATGCCGACGGCAGCGTCGACCACGCCTTCCTTGCCGAGCACGCGGTGAAGCTGGTGGATGCCGGTTCCACCGCCATCGTGCCGCTGGGTTCGCTGGGTGAAGCGGCCACGCTGAGCTTCGACGAGAAGGTCGCCATCGTCACCACGCTGGTCAAGGCCGTCGGCGCACGCGTACCGGTGGTGCCGGGCATTGCCGCACTGTCCACTGGCGAAGCGGTCAAGCTGGCGCAGGCGGTCAAGGCGGCCGGTGCCAAGGGCCTGATGGTGCTGCCGGTGTACGTGTATACGTCCGATTGGCACGAAGCCGCCGCACATGCACGTGCCGTGCTGGGTGCCACCGACCTGCCGTGCATCCTCTACAACAACCCGGTCGCGTACCGCACCGATATCCTGCCGGCACAGATCGCACAGCTGGCCGGTGAGTTCCCCAACCTGCAGGCAGTCAAGGAATCCTCCGGTGAGATCCGTCGCTTTGCCGCGATCAAGGAGCTGCTGGGCGACCGCCTGGTGCTGCTGGTCGGCATGGACGATGCCATCGTCGAAGGTCTGGCGATGGGAGCCGAAGGCTGGATCGCCGGCCTGGTCAATGCGTACCCGGTGGAGTCGGTGAAGCTGTTCGAACTGGCCCGCGATGGCGGCTATGCCGCCTCGGCCGAGCTCTACAACTGGTTCCTGCCGCTGCTGCGCCTGGACACCGTGCCCAAGTTCGTGCAGCTGATCAAGCTGGTGCAGGCGAAGGTCGGCCTGGGCAGCGAGACCGTGCGCGCACCGCGCCTGGTGGTGGAAGGTGCCGAACGCGCCGAAGCACTGAAGATCATCGACCACGCCATTGCAACCAAGAAGGCCTGATATGAGCAACGTCGAACCGCTCCTGCTGGCGGGACGCTGGCAAACCAGTCTGTCATCCGAGGGAAGCTTCCGCGCGGCGGATCCCACCACGGGCGACGCCATCGGACCGGCGTTCCCCGTCAGCGGCGCGGCCGACATTGAAGCGGCGGTCGCGGCAGCCAGTGCCGTGGCCGCGGAGCTGGCGGCAGCACCGGCCGAGCGCATCGCAGCCTTCCTGGATGCGTATGCCGATGCACTGGATGCCGACGCCGACACGCTGGTGGCGCTGGCCAACGCCGAGACCGCACTGTCGGCTCCCACCCGGCTGCGCGGCAATGAACTGCCGCGCACCAGCGGCCAGCTTCGTCAGGCCGCCGCGGCGGTGCGCAGCTACAGCTGGACCCAGCCGGTGATCGATACGGCGGCCGGGCTGCGCTCGCATCGGGCACCGCTGTCCAAGCCGGTGCTGGTATTCGGTCCCAACAATTTCCCGTTTGCCTTCAATGCCATCGCAGGCAGTGATTTTGCCTCCGCCATTGCCGCGCGCAATCCGGTCATCGCCAAGGCGCACCCGTTGCATCCGGCCACCAGCCAGCGCATGGCACAGTTGGCGCACACCGCGCTGCTGGCAGCCGGCCTGCCGGCGGCGGCGGTGCAGCTGCTGTATCAATTCGACAACCCGCTGGGCCTGAAGCTGGCCGGTGATGCACGTCTGGGTGCGATTGGCTTCACCGGCAGTCGCGGTGGCGGTCTCGCCTTGAAGGCGGCGGCCGACGCCGCAGGCATTCCGTTCTATGCCGAGCTCTCCAGCGTCAATCCGGTCTTCATGCTGCCGGGCGTTCTGGCCGAACGCGGTGAAGCGCTGGCCCAGGAATTCTTTGCCTCGTGCACGCTCGGCAGTGGGCAGTTCTGCACCAATCCCGGCGTGGTCGTCGTGCCGCACGGTGCCGAAGGCGATGCGTTTGTCGCCGCGGCTACGGCCCACTTCGCAGCCGCGGCCCCGATGGTGCTGTTCTCGCAGAGCGGACTGGAGCAACTCACGCAGGGCATTGCGACCCTGCGCGCAGCCGGTGCCGAACTGCTGGCCGGCGGCGTGGTGGGCGAGGGCGGCTTCCGCCACGCGCCGACCCTGTTGAGCGTTGATGCCGACGCCTTCATCGCGCAACCGCAGGCGCTGCAGACCGAAGCCTTCGGTCCGGTCAGCCTGCTGGTGCGGGTGAAGGATGTGGAGGCCATGGTCCAGGTAGCGACCGCGTTCGAAGGCAACCTCACCGGTACGCTGTACCGCGCCGCTGACGGTGGCGACGATGCTGCCTGGCAGCGCATCGCCCCGGTGCTGCGCGCGCGTGTGGGACGCTTGATCAGTTCACGCATGCCGACCGGCGTGGCGGTGAGTGCGGCGCAGAACCATGGCGGTCCGTTCCCGAGCACCGGCCATCCCGGTTTCACTTCGGTGGGCATGCCGGCGGCGATCCATCGTTTCGCGGCGCTGCACAGTTATGACGCGGTGCCGGATGCGTTGTTGCCGGTGGAACTGCGCGACCGGAATCCGGGCAATGTGCAGCGCACGATCGATGGCGTAACTGGCGTTTCCGACGTGGGAGCCGGTTCGTGAGCGGCCAGATCGGCGGACTCACGCTTGCCGAAGCCCAGGCCCAGCTCAAGCCATGGGAAGACCGTGCCCCGGCCATCGCAGCCGAGGAGTACCAAGCGCGCATCGCCCACGCCCGTGCACTGATGCAGTCGCAGGGCGTGGACGCACTGCTGGTGGGTGCCGGGACGTCGCTGCGCTACTTCGCCGGCGTGCCCTGGGGCGCGACCGAGCGGTTGGTGGCCCTGCTGCTCACACGGGAAGGCGAGCCGCTGCTGGTCTGCCCGGTGTTCGAGGAAGGCTCGCTGGACGCGGTGCTGAAGATCCCGGCGGACAAGCGCCTGTGGGAGGAGCACGAAGACCCGCACGCGTTGGTGGCCGGCTTGATGGCCGAACGCGGTGCGCGCACGCTGGCGGTGGACCCGGGCATTGCCTTCGGCGTGCACACCGGTCTGACCGCGCACCTTGCAGCGGCCGACATCCGTGACGCGACCGCGATCATCGACGGCTGCCGCATGTGTAAGTCGCCGGCGGAACTGGCGTTGATGCAGCAGGCCTGCGACATGACCCTGCATGTGCATCGCCTCGCCGCAGGCATCGCACGGGAAGGCATCGGTACCGATGAACTGGTGCGCTTCATCGACCAGGCCCATCGCGCCCTCGGGGCCGACAATGGGTCCACGTTCTGCATCGTGCAGTTCGGTCATGCCACCGCGTTCCCGCATGGCATTCCCGGCGTGCAGCATCTGGCCCCCGGCCAGCTGGTGCTGATCGATACCGGATGCACGGTGCAGGGCTACCACTCCGATATCACCCGGACCTGGATCTTCGGTGAGCCCAGCGATGAGCAACGGCGCATCTGGGATCTGGAACATGCTGCACAGGCGGCGGCGTTCAAAGCAGTGCGCCCCGGCGTCGCCTGTGCCTCGGTCGACGCAGCGGCACGCGCAGTGCTGGAAGCCGCTGGGCTGGGCCCCGATTACCGCCTGCCCGGATTGCCGCACCGCACTGGTCACGGTTGCGGTCTGGCCATCCACGAAGCTCCGTACTTGGTACGCGGCAACGACACCGTCCTGCAGCCGGGCATGTGCTGCAGCAATGAACCGATGATCGTGGTCCCGGGGGCGTTCGGCGTGCGCCTGGAAGACCACTTCTACGTAACCGCCAGCGGCGCGCAGTGGTTCACGCGGCCGTCGCCGGCAATTGACCGCCCGTTCGCCTGAGGACATCACGCCCCTACCGGAGTAAGCGCATGGCCCCGTTGCGTCCCCTTGTCATCGGCCTGCTTGCCGCAGCGCTGTTCACGGCCTGTTCGCCGTCCACGCCCGCGCCGGGGGCTGCCGATACGTCGGCAGGCGCGGCAACCCAGGCTCCTGCCACGCAGGGCTTCGACGCGCTGCTGGACGAGCAGTGGCAGTATCAGCTGGCACACAGCCCGGAGTTCGCCAGCATCATCGGCGACAAGCGCTACAACGACCGCTGGACCGACTACAGCCTGGCGGCGGTCGCGGCGGACCGCGCGGCCACCGCCGATCTGCTCACGCGCTTCGAGGCGGTGGACGCCAAGGCCCTGGACGAGCAGCGCCAGCTGAGTCTGCAGATGATGCTGCGCCAGTTGCGTGACAGGCTGACGTCAATCGATCTGAAAACCCATGAGATGCCGCTGGAACCGGTCGGCGGCATCCAGCTGTCGCTGGCCGGTATGGGCGATGCGTTTCCGTTCGAGAATGCCAAGGACTACCAGGACTACATTGCGCGACTGAACGCCATTCCGGCGCTGCTTGATCAGATCGTCGAGGTTTCGCGACAGGGGGCGAAGGATGGCCTGGTGCAGCCGCGCTACCTGCTGGAGAAGCTGCCGGCGCAGATCGCGCGGATTGCCGAACCGTCAGGCGCGGACAGCGCGTTTGCATCACCGCTGAAAAAGCTGGACACCGCGGTGGCGGATCCAGCGCAGCGGGCGGAGATCCGCAAACAGTTGATCGCCGCCATCGACGAGCAGGTGCGACCGGCCTACACGAAACTGGCCGCCTTCGTTAAGGACGAATACGCCGCGCAGGGGCGCGCGCAGGAAGGCGTCTGGTCGCTTCCGGAGGGCGACAAGCGCTACCAGTTCGCCGTGCGGACCCAGACCACCACCGACAAATCGCCGGAAGAGATCCACCAGATCGGCCTGGCCGAAGTTGCCCGGATCGAAGGCGAGATGACGCGGATCGCGAAGGAGCAGGGCTTCGCCGACCTGGCCAGCTTCCGCAAGTCGGTGGCCACCGACAGGCGTCACTTTGCCACTTCAAGCGAGCAGATTCTGGGCCTGTACCGTGGCTACATCGCCGACATGGAACCGGAGCTGCCCAAGCTGTTCGGCCATCTGCCGAAGACGCCGCTGGTGGTGCAGGGCATGCCGGCCTTCCGTCGTGAGGCACCCGGCGCGGAGTACTGGCAGAGCAATCCGGAGGGCACCAAGCCGGCGATCGTGATGGTCAACGCGAACGATGCCACCGAACGCACCCTGGTGAACATCGAAACCACCGCGTACCACGAAGGCGTGCCAGGGCATCACCTGCAGATCTCGCTCTCGCAGACGCTGCCGCTGCCGCCGTTCCGCCAGCAGGCCGGCTACAACGCCTTCATCGAAGGCTGGGCGCTGTATGCCGAGCGACTGGCCGGCGAAGTGGGCTTCTTCAAGGACCCGTACAGCCGTTACGGGCATCTGGCCGGCGAGCTGCTGCGCGCCAACCGCCTGGTGCTCGACACCGGCGTGCACTACAAGCGTTGGACGCGTCAGCAGATGGTCGACTTCTTCCACGCCCATCCGTCCGACGACGAACCCAGCATCCAGGCCGAGACCGACCGCTACATCGTGTGGCCCGGTCAGGCGCTGGGCTACAAGATCGGCCAGCTCGACATCCTCGCCCTGCGTGCCAAGGCGGAGCAGGAACTGGGCGATCGCTTCGACATCCGCGCTTTCCACGACGCTGTGCTGGGCGGTGGTGCGATGCCGCTGGACCTGCTCAACGCCCGCATCGAGGCCTGGATAGCCCAGACCAAGGAGACTCCATGAACCTGCGTTCCCCGCTTTCTCTCGCCCTCATGCTCGGCATCAGCGCAAGCAGCCTGCTCAGCCCCGTCGCTTCCGCTGCCGATACCGACGCCAGTGCGCGTTTCAAGGCGCTGTACACGCGGGAATGGACCTGGCGCTCACAGCAGAATGCAGGCGGCGATGACGAGAACGGTGGCAGCCGACCCGCCGACCACCTGCCCAAGGTGGACCCGGCCACGCAGGACGAGCGCACCGCGTACTGGACGCAGGTACTGAAGGAGCTGAAAGCCGTGCCGCAGGCGCAGTTGTCGGCCGCGGACCAGGTGAACTACCAGGTCTACCGGCAGCAGATCGAAGTGCTGCTGGACCAGCAGCACTATCGCGCCTGGGAGATGCCGTTCAACAGCGACACGGCATTCTGGACCAATCTTGGTTTCACCGCACGCGGCACCTTCCACACGGCTGACGACTACCGGCGCTACTTGTCCCAATTGGCCGACATTCCGCGCTACTTCGACGACCAGACCCGTAACATGCAGGCGGGTTTGGCGCGTGGCTTCAGCCAGCCGCGGGTGACGTTGACCGGCCGCGATCAGTCCATCGCCGATGTGGCCGAGGCCAAGGGCGAGACGAACCTGTTCTACACCCCGTTCAAGAAGATGCCGGCCAGCATCCCGGCCGCACAACAGGTGGAGCTGCGCCAGCAGGCGCTGGCCGCCATCGACGCCAGTGTGATTCCCGCCTACGAAAAGCTGCTGCACTTCATGCGCGAGGAATATCTGCCCCAGGCCCGCACCACGTTGGCCGGCGAATCACTGCCGGATGGCAAGGCGTATTACCGTGCGCAGATCCGTGAGTTCGTCACCCGCGACATGGAGCCCGCGCAGATCCACCAGATCGGTCTGGACGAGGTGGCCCGCCTGCGCCGCGAGATGCAGGACGTGATGGACGAAGTGGGCTACAAGGGCAGCTTCGCCGACTTCCTTACCTTCCTGCGCACCGATCCTCAGTTCTACGCGAAGACCCCGCAGGAGCTGCTCGACCGCGCCGCGTGGATCTCCAAGACCATGGACGGCAACCTCGGTCGCTACTTCGGCCGGGTGCCACGCCAGCGCTTCACCATCAAACCGGTGCCGGATGATCTCGCGCCGTTCTACACCGGTGGACGTGGTGGTCTGGACACCTACTGGCTGAACACTTACAACCTGCCGTCGCGGCCGCTGTACGTGCTGCCGGCGCTGACCCTGCATGAATCGTCGCCGGGCCATTCGCTGCAGATGTCGATGGCCGCCGAGGACACCCAGCTGCCAGACTTCCGTCGTTACACCTACATCTCCGCCTACGGCGAGGGCTGGGCGCTCTACTGCGAGTATCTGGGGCTGGAGATGGGCATGTACACCACGCCTTACGAGCGCTTCGGCTACCTGACCTATCAGATGTGGCGGGCGGCGCGGCTGGTGATCGACACCGGCGTGCACAGCCAGGGCTGGACCCGCGAGCAGGCGCTGGCGTACCTGCGCGACAACGCCGCGCTGAGCGAACACGAAATCACCACCGAGGTGGACCGCTACATCGCGTGGCCAGGCCAGGCGCTCTCGTACTACCTGGGCGAGCTGGAAATTCTGAAGCTGCGTCGCAAGGCGGAAGCCGCACTGGGCGCGAAGTTCGACATCCGCAACTTCCACGATGCGGTGCTGTCGCTTGGCTCGGTGCCGCTGCCGGTGCTGGAGGCACGCATCGACCGATTCATCGCCGAAGGCGGTGCTTCGCCCTGGAGCGACTCGAAGCACTGAGGCCACTCGTACCACTTCAGCTTGCATTCCATGCACCAACCGGGGAACCCCATGGCACCTGCAGGAAAGTTCCACAAGCGCCTGAGCCTGACCGATCTCACCTTCATCGGCCTCGGCTCGATCTTCGGCTCGGGCTGGTTGTTCGCCGCCAGCCACGTGTCTTCGATTGCCGGACCCGCCGGCATCCTGTCCTGGATCATTGGCGGCATCGCGGTGTTCCTGCTGGGGCTGGTGTACTGCGAGCTGGGCGCGGCGCTGCCGCGCGCCGGCGGCGTGGTGCGCTACCCGGAGTACTCGCACGGCACGCTGCTCGGCTGGCTGACCGGCTTCATCACGCTCATTGCCTTTTCCAGTCTGATCGCCATCGAAGTGGAAGCCTGCCGGCAGTACGCCGCAGCCTGGTTCCCGTCACTTACTCAACCGGACAGCACCCATCCCACGCTGCTCGGCTGGCTGGTGCAGTTCGCGCTGCTCGTTGCGTTCTTCTTGCTGAACTACTTCAGCGTGAAGACCTTCGCCCGGGCCAACAACATCATCAGCGTGTTCAAGTTCCTGGTACCGGTGCTGGTGATCGTGCTGCTGCTCGCACACTTCAATCCGGACAATCTCACCAGCCAGGGCTTCGCGCCCTCGGGCATGGCCGGTGTGGAAGCGGCGATCTCCGCAGGCGGCATCATCTTTGCCTATCTTGGGCTGACGCCGATCGTGTCTGTCGCCAGCGAGGTGCGTAACCCCCAGCGCACCATCCCGTTCGCGCTGATTCTGTCGGTGGCGCTGTCCACGGTGATCTACGTGCTGCTTCAAGTCTCTTTTCTGGGCGCGGTGCCGGGCGACGTGCTGGCCAATGGCTGGGCCGGCATGGACAAGCTGTATGCGCTGCCGTACCGCGACATCGCGGTGGCACTCGGCATGGGCTGGCTGGCCACGATGGTGGTGGCCGATGCCGTGGTGTCGCCCAGCGGTACCGGCAACATCTACATGAATGCCACGCCGCGCGTGGTGTATGGCTGGGCGCGGGGCAGTGGTTTCCTGCCGGCGCTGACCAAGGTGGATGCGAAGTCGGGCATTCCGCGTCCCGCACTGTGGCTGAGCTTCGGGCTTTCGGTGTTCTGGACGCTGCCGTTCCCGTCGTGGGAGACGCTGATCGGCGTGGTCTCGGCGGCGCTGGTGCTGAGCTACGCCATCGCGCCGGTGACGGTGGCCGCACTGCGCCGCAGCGCGCCTGATCTTGAGCGTCCGTTCCGGGTAAAGGCGCTGTCTGTACTGGGACCGCTGTCGTTCATGATTGCGGCATTGATCGTGTACTGGTCGACCTGGAAAACGGTGTCGTGGCTGCTGGGCCTGCAGGTGGGGATCTACGTGGTGTATGTGGTCTCGCAGCTGCCCAATCCGCAGCGCCGGGCACGCGTGCTGCGGCAGGTGCGCAGCTCCGCGTGGTTGATCGCGTTCTTTGTGTTGGTGATGGCCGTGTCGTACCTGGGAACCTTCGGCGGCATCGCCGCCATCACCCATCCGTGGGACACCGCAAGCGTGGCGGTGATTGCGTTCTTCATCTACCACTGGGGCGCGCGCAGTGGTTTGACCCCCAGTGAGCTGAAGTTGGACGAGGACGATGGCGAATAAGATGGTGCGGGCGCTGACGCTGGTGGGCATGGTCTGGGCGAGTGCCACGGTCTCGGCCGCCCCGGACGCAGATGACTATCGCCGCTCGCTGGGCCTGCGTGAGGCCTGGAGCGGGCTGACCCGCGACGTGGCCTTCCCGGCGCAGTGGCGCGGCGATGGGCATTTCTATTACCGGCACACGGTGGAAGGCGGCTTTGCCTTCGTGCTCGGCTCGCCGGACAGCGCGCAGCTGCAGCCTGCATTCGATGCCGTGCGGCTGGCGCAGGGACTGTCGGCCGCCAGCGGTCAGGACGTGGCACCGCTGAAGCTGCCGTTCTCGCAGTTCGCATACGTGGCGGAAGGTGACAACCCTAACGGTGCGATCCGCTTCAGCCTGGACAGCACCTATGCCACGTGGCGATGCACCTTGACCGACTACCTCTGCGCGCCGGTCACGCGGGCCGGTCGTCCACGCGGATTTGGCGTGGTGCGCGATCTGCGTGTACCGGCCGACAATGCGCCGCGCCGTTCGCCGGACGGTCAATGGGAGGCTTATGCCGAGGGATTCAACGTGGTGCTGCGCCACGTGGCCGACGGCAAGGTCACCCCGCTGACCCGCGATGGGCGCGGCGATGCCTTCTACGATCCGGAAACCCTCGCGTGGTCGCCGGATTCACGGCATATCGCGTTGTACCGGGTGACACCCGGATTCCCGCGGCTGGTGACCCGCGTTGAGAGCGCACCCGCCGGCCAGCTTCAGCCGGTGCTGCAGACCCAGTTGTATCCCAAGCCCGGTGATGCGGTGGACATCGAGCAGCCGGTGCTGCTCGACGTGGCGGGAAACCGTAAGTTGATCGACACCCCCTTGCTGTCGAACCCGTATTCGCTGTCGCCCATTCAATGGCGCAGCGACGGAAGCAGCTTCAGCATCGAGTACGTCGCACGCGGCTTCCAGACCGTGCGGGTGGTTGCGGTTGACGCGGGCAGCGGCGAAGCGCACGCGGCCGTTGAAGAGAAGGCCGACACCTTTGTGTATGCCGATCGCACCTTCGTGCACGATGTTGGCGGGCAGGGCAGGGAGCTGCTCTGGATCTCCGAACGCGACGGTTGGCGGCATCTCTATCTGATCGATGGCACCGATGGCAGCGTCCGGCAGCAGATCACCCAGGGCGACTGGGTGGTGCGCGATGTACTGCATGTTGACGATGCCCAGCGCCGCATCTGGTTCAGCGCCAGCGGCATGGACGCGGGCCAGGACCCATACCAGCGGCACCTGTTCAGCGTGGACTTCGACGGCCGCAATCTGAACCGCCTGACCCATGCCCCTGCCGATCACGATGTCGCCATCTCCCGGGATGGGCACTACTACATCGATGTGTACTCGCGCCCGGACATGGCTCCGGTCGCGTCACTGCACCGCATTGACGGCACCCTGGTCCGCGAGCTGGCCCGTGGCGATATCTCGCGCCTGCTTGCCGCCGGCTGGAAGGCACCGGAAACCTTCGTGGCCAAAGGACGGGACGGCAGCACCGACATCTGGGGCATGGTGGTGCGCCCCCGTGATTACGACCCGAAGCGGCGCTACCCGGTGGTGGAGAACATCTATGCCGGCCCGCATGATGCTTTCGTGCCCAAGACCTTCTGGCCGTTCGGCTACCACTCTGGTGGCGACAAGCAGATCGGCATGCAGGCACTGGCTGACCTCGGCTTCATCGTCGTGCAGATCGATGGCATGGGCACCGCCCACCGCTCCAAGGCCTTCCATGACGTGGCCTGGAAGAACCTGGGCGACTCCGGCTTTCCTGACCGCATCGCCTGGCACAAGGCCTTGGCGGCCAAAGATCCGTCCTACGACATTTCCCGCGGCGTGGGTATCTACGGCGCATCAGCGGGCGGCCAGAGCACGCTGGGCGCGCTGGAACTGCATCCCGAGCTGTACACGGTGGGGGTGGCCATGGCCGGCTGCTTCGACAACCGCATGGACAAGATCAGCTGGAACGAGCAGTGGATGGGTTGGCCGGTGGACGCCAGCTACGCGCGCGCCTCCGGCGTGACCCATGCGTCCAAGCTGCGTGGCGACCTGCTGCTGGTGGTGGGTGAGCAGGACAGCAACGTCGATCCGGCCTCGACCGCACAGGTCGTCGATGCGCTGATCAAGGCCGGCAAGGACTTCGATCTGCTGAATGTCCCCGGCGGCGAGCACTCGGTGGGCCGCTCGACCGGGCCCATCGATTACGTCACCCGACGCCAGTTTGATTTCTTCGTACGCCACCTGATGCGTGCGCCGACACCGCGCTGGAATGCAGAAAAGGAAGGACAGCCATGACCGTCTCCGCAACTTCCCCGCGACGCGCCATGGCGTTCAGCGTGACCGGCCTGTTGCTGGCGTGCCTGAGCCTGCCTGCGTTCGGGGCCGAACAGATGCCACGGTTCGTTACCGAGAACGGTCGGCATGCTCTGCTGGTCGATGGTGAACCGTACACCGTGTTGGCCGCCCAGCTGCACAATTCCAGTGCCTGGCCGGCGGTGTTGCCGGGTGCGCTGGACCAGGTGGTGGCGCTGAACGCCAATACGGTGGAGGCCCCGGTGTACTGGGAACAGTTCGAGCCTTCGCCGGGGCAGTACGACACCACGAATGTTGACGCGCTGATCGAGCAGGCCCGGCGACGCAATCTGCGGGTGGCCCTGCTGTGGTTCGGCAGCTGGAAGAACGGGCAGATGCATTACGTGCCGGAGTGGATCAAGCGTGATGCGGTGACTTACCCGCGCACCTTGGACGAGCGCGGCGAACCGGTGGATGTGCTGTCGCCGCACGCCAGCGCGAATGTCGAGGCAGATGCGCGCGCGTTCGCTGCGCTGATGAAGCATCTGCGCGAGGTCGATGGCCAGCGCCACACGGTGATCCTGGTTCAGGTGGAGAACGAGCCGGGCGCGATCGGCGCGGTGCGTGACCACGGCGCTGCCGCCAATGCGGCGTTTGCCCAGCCTGTACCGGCGGCCATCACCACCCGGGTGGGCAAGCCGGCCGGCACCTGGCGGGACGTGTTCGGGCCCGAGGCGGATGAAGCCTTCAATGCGTATGCCACCGCCCACTACATCGAGCAGGTGGCAGCCGCAGGCAAACGCGTCTACGACATGCCGATGTATGTGAACACCTGGCTGCGCTACAAGGGCAAGCGCTATCCGGGCGTGGACTATCCCTCCGGCGGGGCTACGGTCAACGTGTTCGACCTGTGGCGTGCGGCCACGCCGTCGATCGATTTCATCGGCACCGACATCTACACCACCGACTACAGCGAATACACCCAGGTCATCGGCCAATATGCGCGCCCGGACAATCCGGCCTGGGTGTCCGAAACCGGCTTTGAGCCAGGCACTACCCCCTATCTGTTCCACGTGCTGGGGCAGGGCGGCATCGGCTTCTCGGTGTTTGGCATGGATGGGCTGGATTCGCCGGAGAAGCGCGCGGCGACCACCGCGCATGCTGCCAACTTCGGCCAGCTTGCGCCCCTGCAGCGGCTGATCGCAAAGGCGGCGTTCGAAGGCCGGCTGCAGGCGGTGGCCGAGCAGCCGGGCCAACCCAAGCGCAGTCTGCGCTTCGGCGACTGGGAGGTGCGTGTGTCCTACGGCGCACCGTACTGGGGGGATGCCGATCCGATCCTGCCCGGCAACGCCGACCACGGCGGCCGCTTGCTGGTGGCGCAGACGGCCAAAAATCAGTTCCTGCTGACCGGCCTTTCCGCCCGCGCGGAGTTCGTGCGCGTCGCCAACGATGCGCTGCATGGGCAGCTGCTGCGGGTGGAGCAGGGCCGCTACGTGAACGGCCAGTGGCAGTTCGAGCGACTGCTCAATGGCGACCAGACCGACTATGGCCTCAATTTCGTGCGCGAGGATCCGCCGGTGCTGCGAGTAACGGTCGGGACGTATTGAACGCTTGAAAGTGTGCGGAAAGCCGCATCGATGTCATCGGTCGGTAACAAGACGGCAGAAGTCGCGCCGCGCAGCATGGAGACTCGTCACCACAGGTGGGGTTGAATGGATCGCAGAACATTCCTGCGTCAGGGCGCGGCGGCAACCGCCGGCATGGGCCTGCTGCCGTCCCTCGCCAGCGCCGTCGCTGCGGGAGATGCCACGCCGTCCGTGGCGGTGCCACCGGCGCCGATGCTGGAGCCTGCATCTACCGTCGACCTCACTGGATTCACCACGCTGGCCACTTTCCAGCATCGCGGCACGCGCTGGAGCGTCCATGAAGATCTGCGCACGCCGCAGGGGCCGCTGGTGCTGGCCTGTGCAGTCGGCGTACTGAATCTCGGCAAGCGCACCGAAGCGGTGTGGGGCAGCGAAGCTCCGCCATACCTGGGCCTGCCGCTGGCCGAACTGGCGATGGCTGAGGCCGACCTGCTGGCCGACCGGTTGCTGCGCGATGGGGATCCGAATGAGGCGGCTGTGCGTGATGTCGCACCGCCGCCGGCGTCCCGGCTCGACCCGAAGGACCACAACGGGCGGCTGCCGTGGACCACCTTCGTCGGCACGGTGCAGGGCAACGACACCATGCAGATCTACCCGGACGGGCGCAGCCGCACGTACCGGCCGATCCACGCCTTCCCGGAGCTGGCCGACGCGGACAAGGTCGCACGCCGCGAGGAGGGGCTGCTGGGCGGCTGGATGCCGGCGGTGCACAAAGTGGTGCCGGCCGGTGAGGGACGCTGGTACGACGTGTCGGTGTTCGCCGACGTCAATGCGCAGGACCGCTTCATCGTGCAGACCTGGCATCGCACCGTGCTGGTCGAACACGGCACAGCGGTGCGCACCGTCGTGGGCTACAGCTATCCCGACTTTCCGCCGCGCCGCCACGGTGCCAGCGCCGAGGACTTCTACCGCGGGCTGATCGACTTTGCCGCGACCTGGCAGGCCCAGCTGGCCGAGGCCAGCGCGGCACGGCTGCCCGATGCGAGCTGGCCCGACCTGGCCCGCTTCGCCTTCGCACGCGAGCTGGTGGTGCGCCCGGGCGGTGTGTATCCGAAGTATGGCGCGGTGGACCGCGATTACGCCGGCAACGAATACGACGGCTTCCAGGACACCTTCACCAGTTCGCTGTACGCCAATCTGGAATGGGGGCGCTTCGCGCAGGCGAGGGCGGTGCTGGACAACTACCTGGGCGAGTACACCCAGTCCGACGGTCTGGTGAACATGCGCGGTCCACAGGTGGGGCAGTTTGGCCTGACTTTGTCACTGCTGGCGCGTTACCTCCGCTACACCGGCGACACGGCGCTGCTGCGCCGCCATCAGGCAAAGATCGAAGCGACCGCCGCGTTGCTGGTCGAACTGCACGACGCCAGCCTCGCCTTGCCGCGAAGTGATCGCGGCCATGGCCTGATCCATGGCTGGAGCGAGTCCGACGCCTGCCTGTATCCGGATCCCTCGCTGTGGTGGAAGCCGTACTTCGGCAACAGCGCCTTAGTGATCCGCGGTTGGGAGGACATTGCCGCGGTATGGCCGGCGCTGACCGGCAACGATGCAACCAGCCGCGACTGGCAACGCCGCGCCCGGCAACTGCGCCAGCGCCTGCTGGACAGCATCCGCGCGGATATCCGGCATGACCTGCGGCCAGCCTACCTGGGCCCGCTGCCGGGCACCACCGAGACCTTCCGCCAGGCCATGTCGCAGGAAGATCCGAGCAAAAGCGAACAGCTGTGGTCGCACCGTTCCTATGCCGAACTGCTGCAGGCCGACGTGTTGCCGCCCGACCTTGCCAACCTGGTGATCGATTGCCTGCGCGGCCATGGCGGCACCACGCTGGGCATTGTGTCCAATATCTGGAAGCCCACCCCGGAAGCGCGCGACATTCTCGGCTTCATCTCCTATGGCCACGCCCAGCAGCTGCTGCGGCTGGATCGGATCGAGGAGTATCTGCTGTTCCTGTATGCCCACCGCTACCAGGCACATACGCGCGGCAGCTGGACCGCAGGCGAAGTGGCGGGCATCACCGGCGGCATGCCGCTGTTCTGCATGCCCGCGCAGATGACGGTACCGCTGCTGCTGCGCTGGATGCTGGTGTTCGACCAGGACCAGGACCTGTATCTGGCCCGTGGCGTCCCGCGCGACTGGCTGGCCACCGGCCAGCCGATTGCACTGCAGGACGCACCCACCCCGTGGGGCCGGGTCGGCCTGCAGCTGCGTGCGGACTTGGCGCAGCAGCGCATCCAAGCCGAGGTGACCCTGCCTCCGCAGCAACCCGGCACCACCTGGCTGACCCTGCGGGTGCCGGCTGGCACACGCCTGCTGGAGATTTCGGTGGACGGCAAGGCGGCCAAGGCCGGCGGTCCCCACCACGACCGCGTGCCGCTGCCGTTTACCGCCGGGGCCACCGTGCGCGTGCAGGCCCGCTATGGCTGAATCCATTGAGGAGGTTTTCATGACTGACCCGTCCCGCCGACGTTTCCTGCAGTGGAGTGCATTGGCTGTTGCCGCTGGCATGCTGCGCTTCCCGCTGGACGTGGCCGCGTCTACCGCCGGACGGGTCACCGCGCTGCCGTTGCAGGATGTCACGCTGAAACCATCGATGTTCCTGGATTCCCTGCAGGTCAACCGTCGCTACCTGTTCGAGCTGGAGCCAGACCGCCTGCTGCACAACTTCCTCCAGCAGGCCGGACTCGTGCCCAAAGGCGCGGTCTACGGCGGCTGGGAGGGCGACACCATCGCCGGCCACACCCTCGGCCATTACCTCAGCGCGCTGTCCAAGCTGTATGCGCAGACCCGCGATGTGCAGGTCCGGCAGCGCATCGACTACATCGTCTCAGAGCTGGCGCGTGCGCAGGCCCAGGACAAGGATGGCTACGTCGGCGGACTGACCCGCAAGACCGATGCAGGCGATATCGAGGGCGGCAAGCAGGTCTTCGAACAGATCCGTGCCGGCGCGGTGACCGGCAGCAGATTCAACATCAATGGCAGCTGGTCGCCGCTGTACACGGTGCACAAACTGTTCGCCGGCCTGCTGGATGCCGATGCGCTGGCCGCCAATACACAGGCACTGCCGGTGCTGCTGCTGCTGGCGACGTACCTGGCCGGTGTTTTCGATGCCCTTGATCACGCGCAGATGCAGTCCCTGCTGGCCACAGAATTCGGCGGCCTCAACGAGTCGTACATCGAGCTGGGCGCGCGCACCAACAATCCACGCTGGATCGCGATCGGCAAGCGCCTGCGCCACGAAGGCATTGTCGACCCGGCCATCGCCGGCAAGGACAACCTGCCGCACCATCACGCCAACACCCAGGTGCCCAAGTTCATCGGCGAGGCGCTGCAGTTCGAAGTCACGGGTGATCTCGATTCCGCGGCCGGCGCGCGCTTCTTCTGGGAGACGGTGACCGCGCACTACAGCTACGTGATCGGTGGCAACGCCGACCGCGAGTACTTCCAGCAGCCCGATACCATTGCCGCGTTTCTGACCGAGCAGACCTGCGAGCACTGCAACAGCTACAACATGCTCAAGCTGACCCGGCACCTGTACCAATGGACGCCGCAGGCGCGCTACTTCGACTACTACGAGCGCACCCTGCTGAACCACACGATGTCGGCCCAGCACCCGGAGACGGGCATGTTCACCTACATGACGCCGATGATCACCGGTGGTGAGCGGGGCTTCTCCGACAAGTTTGATTCGTTCTGGTGCTGCGTGGGCAGCGGGATGGAGGCGCACGCCCAGTTCGGCGATTCCATTTACTGGCAGGACGAGCAGTCGCTGTACGTCAATCTGTACATCCCGTCCACGCTGGACTGGAAGCAGGGCGGGCTGGCCCTGACGCTCGACAGTGGCGTGCCGCTCAATGGGCGGGTGCGCCTGCAGGTGACGCGTGCAGATGACGCTGCGCCGCAGCGGCTGCTGCTGCGGATTCCCGCGTGGACGGAAGGGCGCTTTGCACTGAAGGTCAACGGCCGCAAGGCGTCAAGCACCCTGCAGGAGGGGTACGCGTTGTTGGAGCGACGGTGGAAGGTCGGCGATGTCGTCGAGCTGGACCTCGCCACGCCGTTGCGACTGGAGCACGCCGCGGGCGACGCCGACACCGTGGTGGTGATGCGCGGTCCGCTGGCACTCGCGGCTGATCTTGGGCCGGTCAGTGATCCCTGGGATGCGCCCGATCCCGCGCTGGTGGCCGATGCGTCGCCGTTGGCCGGCTTCAGCGCGCTACCGGAGCCGGGCCGCTTCCTGGCCAGCACCACGCGTCCGCAGGCGCTGGAGTTCTCTCCCTTCTACGCCCAGCACGACCGCCGCAGCGCGTTGTACTTCAAGCGCATGGACGCTGCGCAATGGGTCGCCGAAGCGAAACGTCGCGAACAGGCCGTTGCGGAGCGTGCACAGCTGCAGGCCGATGCCGTGGACATGATCCAGTTTGGCAACGAGGCCTCCGAGAAGGCCCATGGTCTCACCAGTGATACGTCGTTCTCCGCGGCTTACCGGCGCCAGGAATGCCGTGACGTACGCGGCAAGGGCTTCGTGGAATTCGCGATGCAGGGCAGCCGCCAGCCGCTGGCCCTGCGCCTGCGTTTCTGGGGCAGCGACAAGGGGCGCTTCAATATTCTGGTGAATGGAACGCTTGCGGTGGAAGTCGAGGTCGAGCGCGGGCAGGTGCTGGATTTTGTGGACCACGAATATGCCTTGCCGCACGCGCTTACCCGCGAGGGGAAGCCGCTGAAGATCCGCTTCGAGCCGCAACACGGCGACACCGCAGGCCCGCTGTTCGGTGGCTGGCTGACCCATGCAACGTAGAGCCACGCCCTGCGTGGCTGGGCCGTTCCCAGTGCACCTGCCGCCATGCCTTATTCCGCATCCAGATGCAGTAAAAGCGTCAAGACGTCGCACCGGGCGGCCGGCACATTGTGACCGTGTGATGAAAAACACGTAGTCATCTTCAGGGCGTGGAACGCCCGTCCATAACTCCGAAAGAACCGATCCACTGGCGCATGCCGGTGCGGGGACGTGTTGTCGCCCGAACTCCGGCAGTCGCATGACCGAGGAAATTCGCCATGACGTTCCACCCGTTCCATGCACCGAATGCGTCTTCGCTGTCCCTTGCCGTAGCCGCCGTGCTGCTGCTCGCGTCTGCTGCACCTGCCGTGGCGCAGGAGGCCCCGGCCGCCGGCAGCGGCGCGACCACCAACCTGGATAGCATTGTGGTCACGGGCTCGCGCCTGCGCCGCGTCGATACCGAAAGCGCCAACCCGGTGGTGACCGTGTCCCAGGAGCAGATTGCCGCCACCGGCAAAGCGACCGTGGGTGATCTGTTGCAGGAACTGCCCTCCATCGCCGGCAACTCCACCAATCCCAATACCAACAACGGCGGCGGTACCGGCGCATCGACCATCTCGCTGCGCGGCCTGGGTGACAAGCGCACGCTGGTGCTGGTCAATGGCGTGCGCCTGGCCTACAACGACGTCAACGCGATTCCGGCCACCATGATCGAGCGCATCGAAGTGCTCAGCGATGGTGCCTCGGCCATCTACGGCTCCGACGCGATTGGTGGCGTGGTCAACTTCATTCTGCGTGATCGCTTCGAGGGCGTGCAGTTCACCGCGGACTTCGGTACCAGCAGCGAAGGTGACGGCAACCGGCGCAACTTCTCGCTGACCGGCGGCAAGGCCTGGGATCGCGGCAGCATCGTGGCGGGTGTGTCGTACCACAACCTGGACGCCGTCTCGGCGCTCGACCGTGACTACTCCAAGGATGCGCTGTACCTGAGCAGCGGCGAGGCGGTGAAGCAGGGCTCCTCCGCCACGCCGAGCGGGTCGATCAACTTCAATGACGGCTCTGCCGCCTCGGACGCACTGGCAGCGGCCAATGGCTGTTCGCGCGTGACCTTGAACAGTGGGGTGTCCGGTGCCACCGGTCCGGGTGACTTCCACTGTTACAACGCGGCAAACGATTCGTACAACTACCAGCCGTACAACCTGCTGCAGACCCCGCAGGAGCGCAGCAACGCGTTCGCGTTGGCGACGTTCCGGTTCACCGACAACATTGAGGGTTACGTCAACACCTGGTTCAGCAAGACAGAGTCGGCCTCGGTGATCGCGCCGATTCCGATCTTCGCCAACGGCGACAATTTCCTGGTGTCCGCCGACAGCTACTACAACCCGTTCGGGGTCAACTTCGGTACCGACCGCACCACGGGCGTGTCCTACAACGACCTCAACAGCCGCGCCACCGTGCTTGGCAATCGCCGCTACGAGTACAAGACCGACAACGTCCAGATCAGCCCGGGCCTGCGCGGGGCTTTCGGCAGCAGCTCCTGGCAATGGGACGTCAATCTGAACTACGGGCGGGTGAAGCAGACCTCCACCAACTATGGCTTCCTGGATTATGCGTCGTTCAATCAGGCAGTCGGTCCGTCGTTCCTCGACGTGGACGGCACGGTGAAGTGCGGCAGCGCAGGAAACGTGATCGCCGGCTGCACGCCGCTCAACATCTTCAATCTCAACGACGCCTCCAGCCTGGGCACGCTGCAGTCGATGATCGTCAACCCGGTGGTCAGCAGCGTCTACACGGTCAAGCAGGCCGAAGCCAATGCCAACGGTGACCTGTTCGAGTTGCCGGCCGGCATGGTGGGTCTGGCGGTCGGCGTTTCCTACCGCGAGGAAAAAAGCACCAGCAAGGCCGACGCGCTCTGGACTGGTGATGAGAATGGCCTGTGTGGCGTCATCGAATTCTGCGCCTCGCAACTGACCGGCAGCTTCGACGTCAAGGAAGCCTACGCGGAAGCCCTGTTCCCGCTACTGAAGGATCTGCCGGGCATCCAGTCGCTCAACGTCAGCATCGGTACGCGCTTTTCGGATTACAGCTCGGTCGGCAGCAAGACCAACAGCAAGCTGTCCATCGAGTACCGTCCCGTGCAGGACCTGCTGCTGCGCGGCACGGTGTCGGAAGTGTTCCGCGCGCCCAACATCAATGAGCTGTACTCGGGCGTGGTGGGCGACGCGCCGACGGTCAACGACCCGTGCAATGGCTACACCGGCGGCAATGACGTGGCTTGTGCCAACGTGCCGACCGATGGCAGCTATCACCAGGCTGACGGCCAGATCTCGGGAAAGGCGTCGGGCGCGGAAGTGGCGGGCTATCAGCTGAAGCCGGAAACCGGCAAGTCGTACGACGTCGGTTTCGTGTATGACCCGCGATGGCTGGAGGGGCTGTCGATCAGTGCCGACTGGTGGCGCATCGACCTGGAGGACACCATCACCGGCGTCTCCGCCCAGACCGTGCTGAACCAGTGCTACTCGAACCCGGCAAGTGCGTTCTGCGCGCTGATCCACCGCAACGGCAATGGCACCATCAACTATGTGGCCGAGCCCACCGTCAATCTGGGCACGCTGGCCACGCGCGGTGTGGACTTCAGCGTGAACTACCGTTTGAACGAAACCCCGTGGGGCCGCTTCAGCGCCGGCCTCAACGGCACCTATCTGGAGCGCTACGACGTGCTGCCGGACACCACCGACCCCAGTACCGTCACCATCCGAAACGGCGGCATGTACACCTATGCCTATGGCAACTTCCCGCGCTGGCGCGGGCTGGGCACGTTGAGCTGGAACAAGGACGACTGGAGCGCCTCGTGGCGCGTCCGTTACATCGGCAAGACCCGCATCGGCAGCAGCGACCTGGACCAGGGCCTGTCAGCCGATACCGACGAGGCCGGCGTGGTGCGGCGAATCGGGTCGTTCGTGTATCACAACCTGCAGGTGGGCTACACCGTGGCCCCGTGGCACACCGCGTTCGAGCTGGGCGTGGACAACGTGACCAACAAGCAGGCTCCGCTGTACTACGCCAACAACGGCGGCAACGGCAACACCGACGTGGCCACCTATGACGTGCTCGGTCGCTTCTACTGGGCGCGGATGTCGATCAAGTTCTGATCAGCGCGGTGGGCAGCCGGTCACCGAGGGGTGACCGGCCATCCGCAATCCGTCGGAACGTTGTGCACGCCCCGCGTAATGACACGCCATGCGTGTCAGCGCTGCTCGCAGGCAACCTGCGCACGCCCTGGCGTTCCACCAGCACCGCCACGCCCCACAGCAGCAGGCCGCCCACCGCGGTGGCAGCGCCGACATAGCCGGTGACCGCCGGGCTGAAACCGGCACCAATCGCCATGCCACCCAGCCACGGGCCGAGCGCGTTGGCGGTATTGAACGCCGCATGATTGGACGCAGCGGCCAGGGTCTGGGCTTCGCCAGCCACGTCCATCAGGCGGGTCTGCAGCACAGCGGCCAGTGCGCCCATGGTGCCCACGGCGACAATCACCGGCACCACGCTCCACACGGCGTTGGCGGCCAGCGGGAACAGCATGAGCACCACCACCGACCACAGCAGCACGATGGGCGCGGCGCGGAACTGGAATTTGTCCACCAGCCAGCCGCCGGCGACATTGCCGATGATCGCGCCGACGCCGAAGATGCCCACTGCCACCGGCATCCACGATTCGCGCACGCCGGTCACCTGCACCAGGGTGGGGGCCAGGTAGGTAAAGACACAGAACATGCCGGCAAAGCCGACCGAGCCAATGGCCAACGCCATCCACACCTGGGTTCGGTTGAACGCGCGCAGTTCGCGCATCGGCGAGGTGCGCACCTCATCCGGGTCCGGCAGGAGATAGCGGGCGATCATCGCAACGGTGGCAATGGCCAGCACACTGACCAGTGCAAAGGCGGTGCGCCAGCTCAGCTGCTGGCCCAGCCAGGTAGTCAGCGGGTTGCCGACCAGAATCGCAATGGAAAGGCCCAGCAGCACCTTGGACACGGCTTTGCCGCGCTGGCCCGGTGGGCTGATCGCCGCGGCCACCAGCATCGCCACGCCGAAGTAGGCACCGTGCGGCAGGCCGGCCACGAAGCGGGCCAGCAGCATGGTGGTGTAGTTGGGAGCCAGCGCGCTGGCCAGGTTGCCCACCGCATAGAAGCCCATCAGGCCCAGCAGCAGGGTGCGGCGCGCATAGCCGGCGCCGGCGAACGCCAGCACCGGGGCACCCACCACCACGCCGATGGCATAGGCACTGATGAGATGACCCACCTGCGTCTCGCCGATGCCCAGGCCGCGGCTGATCTCCAGCATCAGGCCCATGGCGGCGAACTCGCTGGTGCCAATGGCAAAGCCGCCCAGCGACAGGGCCAACAGGATCAGGGTGCGCTCGCGCGGGGTCAGGCGCTCGGCGAGGGTAGGGGCGGTGAAGCTCATGCGGGGAGGATGTAACCGTTTTTACGGAGGGCCATTGTACTTGGTGCGGTGCAGCAAATCCGTACCAACACGGCCCGATTTCGTGGAAATCAGTGGTGCGTAGGGTGATTGGACGGCTTCATGTCTCGTGGCTGAACGATAAGGGGTCAAGGTCACGCATTGTTCTATTGATGACGTTTAACGACATTTTTATGACATCGATAATGCGCGCCCTTCGTGTGTGGCGCGGGTGCGTTCGATGAAAAATGATCTTCAGCTGCTGGTGTCCTACCTGGGCCGAGCGTTCCTGTTTGGCGTGATGGTGACGTTGCCGCCGCTGCTGGCGTGGCTGGACATCCATTGGCTGGGCAACGCGGTGGGCGAGTGGTCGCTGGTGGAGTTGACCCAGGAAGGCTTCCTCGCGGCCAGCGTGCTGGCCTTCGTGCGGTTGGCGATCGCACGCCGCGATGATCGTCGCTTCGCCGTGCTGGCCGCCGCCTTCTTTGCCTGCATGTTCCTGCGCGAGATGGATGAAGCGCTGGATCTGATCGCGCATGGTCTTTGGAAGTACCCGGTGGCGCTGTTGATCGTGGGCTCGTTGGGCTGGGCAAGCCGTGACCTGCGCGCGTCGGTGTCAGGCCTGGTCCGCTTCCTTGGCTCGCGCCCCGGCACGGTGATGGTCATTGGTCTGGTGCTGCTGCTGTTCTACTCGCGCCTGATCGGCATGACCTCGCTGTGGACGGGGCTGCTCGGCGACCAGTACATCCGGGTGTTCAAGAACACCATTGAAGAGACCACCGAACTGCTGGGCTATACCTTCATCCTGGCCGCCAGCCTTTCCTATGTGGCGCAGCGGGTAAGGGAACCGGTGGTCATCCGGCGCAACGCCGGCGATGCTGCGCCGAACGTGCCAGTAGCGACGCACATCAATCAATCCATGTAACGCATCGATGTAACGCGCGGCGGGCACCGTATGGTGCCTGCCGCGCCTTGCCGTCCGTCTGTCGCCCATCGCCGCGTAAGGATTTTCTGATTGGCATACGCGGCAGTGTGGATTAGCATGCGCCCACTGAAGTCGACCGGGGAGCTTGCACGATGGTCCAGTACCCTCATGCATTGCGGGCCGATGGCAGGTATCAGCTGGTAGCGTTGACACATTCACCGGTCTACAACCCGGCGGACGTGATCGGCTATGCCGTGCTGACGACTGGCGGTGAGAGAATCAGTGAGGTTCTTTCGCTCGAACAGGCGCACGCCCGCTGGCGCGAACTGCTGGAACAGGACGAGCCCGTCCTGGCGGAAGACGAAAGGAAAGAAACGCGTACGAGGCCACGCCGGCGTCGTCGCTAGCCGCAGCGCCCCTCGGGGCGCGTCATGGAGGATAGGGTTTGTCCACGCAGAAGTCTGTTGCCACTGCTGTGCTTGTTCTGGTGACCGCGATTGCCGGCTATGCGCTGGCCGGCTACCTGACGCTGACGTTCCTGGGCGTGGAAACCACTTATTACAAGTGGAACACCTACCTGCAGTACGTGCAGGCCATGGACCAGCCCGCGGTGGCCCCTTATCTGACCAAGATCAAGCTGGCCGGCGTGCTCGGCTTTGGCCTGCCGCTGCTGGTGCTGCTGGTCGTGCTGTTCTTGATGTTCAAGCCGAAGAAGAAGTCGATCCACGGCGATGCGCGCTTTGCCTCGGCCGCCGACCTGGCCAAACACGGCATGTTCAAAAAGGCCGAGAACGGCATCGTTGTCGGCAGCTTCGGCGGCAAGCTGGTGCGCCTGGGTGGCCAGCAGTTCGTGATCCTGGCCGCGCCCACCCGTTCGGGCAAGGGCGTGGGCGTGGTGATTCCGAATCTGCTCGAGTACGGCGAATCCATCGTCGTGCTGGACATCAAGCAGGAAAACTTCGACCTCACCAGCGGCTGGCGTGCCAGCCAGGGCCATGAGGTGTTCCTGTTCAATCCCTTCGCCGAAGACAAGCGTACCCATCGCTGGAATCCGCTCAGCTACGTCTCCGACGACCAGAATTTCCGCGTCTCCGAACTGATGAGCATCGCCGCCATGCTGTATCCGGACGGCTCGGACGATCAGAAGTTCTGGATCAGCCAGGCGCGCAATGCCTTCATGGCCTTTGGCCTGTACCTGTTCGAGAACTGGGACGACGAGCGCGCCATGGGCTTCCCGGCCGGTAGCGGCACGCCCACCCTCGGTGCCATCTTCCGCCTGTCCACCGGCGACGGCACCGACCTGAAGAAGTACCTGCAGTCGCTGTCCACGCAGCCGTTCCTGTCGGGCAATGCAAAGGCTGCATTCGCCAACATGCTGTCGCAGGCGGACGAGACCTTCGCGTCCATCATGGGCACCTTCAAGGAACCGCTGAACGCCTGGATCAACCCGGTGCTGGACAAGGCCACCAGCGCCAACGACTTCCTGCTCACCGACCTGCGCAAGAAGAAGATGACCGTCTACATCGGCATCCAGCCCAACAAGCTGGCCGAAAGCCGCCTCATCATCAACCTGTTCTTCAGCCAGATCATCAACCTCAACACCAAGGAACTGCCCAAGGGCAATCCGGAGTTGAAGTACCAGGTGCTGCTGCTGATGGACGAATTCACCTCCATCGGCAAGGTCGACATCATTGCCTCGGCCGTGTCCTACATGGCCGGTTACAACGTGCGCCTGCTGCCCATCATCCAGAGCATGGCCCAGTTGGATGCCACCTACGGCCGCGACGTGTCGCGCACCATCATCACCAACCACGCGCTGCAGATCCTGTACGCCCCGCGCGAACAGCAGGACGCCAACGACTATTCGGAAATGCTCGGTTACACCACCGTGCGCAAGAAGAACGTCACCCATGCGCGTGAGAAGACCCACAACTTCACCGAAGAGCGCCGTGCGCTGATGCTGCCGCAGGAACTCAAGGCCATGGGCATGGACCACGAGGTGTTCCTGTACGAAGGCATTCCGCATCCGGTCAAGTGCGACAAGATCAAGTACTACAAGGACAAGTACTTCACCTCCCGCCTGTTGCCCAAAACGGATGTGAAGATGCTTGAGCTGTGACGGTGTGCGCACAGCAATGTGACGCACATCTCAAAACGGGGCGGAAAATGTAAAAATTTCGTCGCGATTGACATTGACCTGACGCTGAACTGTGGCATCGTATTTGTGATCGACGTTCTACACGTCAGTGTCTTGTAGTTGAGTACAGCGCCGGAACCAGGTGCTGAAGTAGTCAAGAGGAACATGGATGGCTTTTCTCGGAGCAGGTGTGCAGCGCAGGGGCCGAACCCGGTGTTCGGGGCGTGTGCACATCAGACGGGGCGGGGGCCCGGTCTTACCGTTGAAAGGTGTTTCACGGTTGTACCGATACGCACCAATCGCACGTCGCGCCTGAAGCAGGGCCCGACGCGCCACCGCGTTTTCTGAATCTCCGAGTTAAAGCCGCTATTCCGTACGCCATAGGGAAGTCCGTATGAAGCAAGCGTTTCTGTCTAAGGGTTGCGTTGTTGCCGTGGTCACTGCCGCCGTCATGCTGGCCGGTTGTGCAACCAAGCCGGCACCGGATTTCGGTGGCCGCTGGAAGCCGGTGAATCGTTTCGCCAACACCACCCAGGAAATTCCGCTGTATTCCAGCTACGTCTATCAGGCTTCGCCGATGGACGGCACGCTCAAGGCCATGCTCGAACGTTGGGCGAAGGACTCGGGCATGACCCTGGACTACCGCCTCAGCTCCGATTACACGCTGTACGGCGCGGTTTCCACCATCACCACCACCAACCCGCAGCAGGCGATGATCGATGTCAGCGCCGCATATGCAGGGCAGGGCGTGTCGGTGTCCATCGTGGGCAATCAGATTGTGGTGCAGTCGGTCTCCGCTTCCACCGTGTCGGCACCTGCTGCCGCCGCGTCCAACGGAAGCTGATCGCCTGCGGGTGCTCACGAACGCGTTGCTACCGGCGCTGCATGCCGGGGTGCCGTGCCCATTGATCTTCCAGCAGTACGGATGAATTCCATGTTCCGAAAAAAGGACGCAGGCAACAGCCCCAAAGTGGACCAGGCCATCGCCAAGGCGGTGAGCTATGAGGTCACCGTGGCCGATCTGGCACGTCGCAGCGAACGCCGCGCGTGGTGGGTGGCCGGTGCCTCGCTGGTGATGTCGCTGGCGCTGGCCGGTGGCTACTACTACATGTTGCCGCTCAAGGAGAAGGTGCCCTTCATCGTCATGGCCGACGCCTACAGCGGCACCGCCACGGTGGCGCGCCTGAGGGGCACGTTTGAAGGCCAGGACGTCACCGCCAGCGACGCGATCAACCGCAGCAATGTGGCGCAGTACGTCATGGCACGTGAGTCGTACGACTTCGCGGTGATGGGGCTGCGCGACTGGCAGCTGGTGCACGTGATGTCGACCAAGCCGGTCAGTGACGCGGTGCGTGCGCGCTACGCGGGCAACAACCCGCAGAACCCGATCACGATGTACTCCAAGGAACGCGCGATCCGCGTCAAGATCCTCAGCATCACCCCGCTGGAAGCGCAGCCCAACGGCGGCTTCCGCGGTGCATCCGTGCGTATCCAGCGCAGTGTCTACGACAAGGTCAAGGCCACCACCAATTACCTTGACAATCAGCTGGTGACCATGCGCTTCCGATACAACAAGAGCCTGGCACTGAACGAGCAGGAACGCATTCTCAATCCGCTGGGCATGGAAGTGTTCGAGTACCGTGTCGACAACGATTACTCGCGTGGCATTCCGGGCCCGGATGACGCCGCGCTGCAGCAGCAGTCCGAGCAGGCCGCGTTCGAAGCCAACCAGGCCGCGCAGGCCGCCGCCGCTGCGGCCGCTGCCAACCCGGCCATCGACCCGGTCACCGGGCAGCCGGTGGCGGTCCCGCCGCAGGGCTACCCGCAGGGTCAGGGCGTACCGGGGCAGCCGGTGCAGGGCCAACCGTACCCGGGCCAGCCGGCACCGCAGGGCGGGTACCCGGCGCAGCCGGGCGTGCCGGGACAACAGATGCAGGGGCAGCCGGCCATGAGGCCAGCACAAGGTAATTCCACCGGAACTGCTGATGGAGCAAGCAACCGATGAGTCGTCGAAAGGTAAAGGGAGGCGCATTGGCCTTCGTGTCAATGCTGTCGCTGATGTTCTCCGCAGGCGTTTCGGCGCAGGCGGTCGATCACTACGAGTATGAGCAGGACCGCATCTATCCGGTTCGCACCGGCCTGGGCCTTACCACCCAGATCGAACTGAGCCCGAACGAGAAGATCCTCGATTACAGCACCGGCTTCAGCAGTGGCTGGGAGCTGACCCGCCGCGAGAACGTCTTCTATCTGAAGCCGAAGAACGTGGACGTGGACACCAACATGATGGTGCGCACGGAAACTCATTCGTACATCTTCGAACTGAAGGTCGTGGCCACCGACTGGCGTCAGCTGGAACAGGCCCGTCGTGCCGGCGTGCAGTACAAGATCGCCTTCACCTATCCCAGCGATACCGAATTCGGCATCGCCCAGACCTCTGTCGAGGAAGAGGCCAAGCCGCTGCTCAGCACCGAGCTGGCCAAGGACCGTCAGTACAACTTCGACTACTCCTACTCGACCCGCCGCCCGAAGAAGATGGGCTGGCTGATTCCGGTCAACGTCTACGACGACAGCCGTTTCACCTACGTGAAGCTGCCGAACTCGCCTGAGTACAAGACCGGTATTTTCCCGGCAGTGTTCGGCCGTGACGCGGAGTATGGTGAGGAGTACGTGGTCAACACCACCGTGGAAGGCAACACCCTGATTGTCCACGGTACTTACCCGTACCTGGTTGTCCGCCATGGCGACAACGTTGTGGGCCTGCGAAGGAACGTGAAGAAATGACCCAGCACAACACTCCGGGCAACGACCCGAACGACAACCGCGACGAAGGGCAGGGCCAGTACGGCCACGACAACGTCGATCCGTCCAACCCGTACTTCGGCAACACGCAGGCGCAGGCCGCTCCCAACCTGGACGCAGCGGCACCGCAGCTGCGTTCGGCCGAAGAGCAGCGCCTGAACCGCAAGGCGCTGGCGTTCCTGGGCGGCATTCTGGTGCTGCTGGTGGCCATGGGCTACCTGCTGTTCCGCAAGGGCACCGCCGACGAAGAGGTCAAGAAACAGGCCGAAACCACCCGTGCCTCCGCGCCGGAGATGCCGCGCCTGGGTCCGGATACTTCTGCGATGGTTCCGCCGGTGCCGACGGAAGAGGCCCAGCCGATTCCGATGCTGCCGCCGCTGCCGGAGCGTGAGCCGGAGCGTGTCAGCGCTTTCAATACGCGTGAGCCGGCTGAGCGTGAAGTCGATCGTGGCCCCAGCCTGCTTGACCGCCGCATTGGCGGCGGTGGTGGCGTGGGCGGTGGCGATGGCAACGGCGCGCCGAACCCGAACGATGAATACAACAAGATGATGATGGCCGCGATCCAGGCCAGCAGCGGCGGTGCGCCGGCCGCTCCGGCCAAGGTCCAGCGTGGCCCGGATGTGGAAGACGTGTCCAACGCGTCCTTCATCCGCTCGCCGGATGCGCTGCTGGTGCGCGGCACCTACCTGCGCTGCATCCTGGAAACCCGCATCATCACCGACTACGCCGGCTACACCTCGTGCCTGCTGACCGAACCGGTCTACTCCATCAATGGCCGCACCCTGCTGCTGCCGAAGGGGTCCAAGATCTACGGTTCGTACGGCGGTGGCCCGGTGGGTGATCGCGTCGAAGTCATCTGGGACCGCATCACCACCCCGAACGGTATCGACGTGGCGATGTCCAGCCCGGGTATCGACGGTCTGGGCGGCGCGGGCCTTCCGGGCCAGTACAGCGCGCATTGGGGCAAGCGCATTGCCTCGGCGCTGATGATCAGCCTGCTGGCCGATGCCTTCAAGTACGCCGCTGCCGAGCATGGCCCGGAAACCACCACCGTGACCAACAGTGGCATGGCCGTGCAGTCGCCGTATGAAAGCGCCACCGCGCGCCAGATGGAGCGTCTGGCTGGCGAAGCGCTGAGCAACCGTCCGCGCCCGACCGTGACCATCAACCAGGGCACGCGGATCAATGTCTATGTCGCCAAGGACGTCGACTTCACCCAGGTTCTTGGACGCCGTTGACGGATTGACCTGACCATGGACGCAGAAGTGGCCCCCATTGCCCAAGTCTCCAGCGATTTCCTGCGCTATCAGTACGAAGTGCTGGGAATTGCCGAGTACATGAGCTCGCCGGACGTGACGGAAATCTGTATCAACCGTCCCGGCGAGCTGTACCTGGAAACCCGGGAGGGGTGGCAGCGCGTGGAAGTGCCGACGCTCACTTTCGAGCGGGCGCGGCAGTTCGGCACGGCGGTGGTGAACGAAAGCATCACCGGTCAGCGTATTACCGACGCTGAGCCGGTGGTGTCGCTGACGTTCCCAACCGGCCAGCGTGCGCAGTTCGTGATCCCGCCGGCGTGTGACGCCGGCAAGGTCTCGATCACCATCCGTCTTCCGTCCAAGCACACCAAAACGCTGAGCCAGTACCACGAGGATGGTTTCTTCAACCAGATCCTGGAACAGGACGGCAGCCTGAGCGAACAGGACCGCGAACTGCTGGAGCTGCGCGCCAGCAGGCAGTACGCCGAGTTCTTCCGGCACGCGGTGAAGTACCGCAAGAACATCGTCGTTTCCGGTGCAACCGGCAGCGGCAAGACCACGTTCATGAAGGCGTTGGTCAATCACATTCCGGACAACGAGCGGCTGGTCACCATCGAGGACGCCCGCGAGCTGTTCCTCACCCAGCCCAATGTGGTTCACCTGCTGTATTCCACGGGTGGCCAGAGCACCCGCAACGTCACTGCCAAGAGCTGCATGGAAGCCTGCCTGCGCATGAAGCCCGAACGCATCATCCTCGCCGAGTTGCGCGGCGATGAAGCGTTCTACTTCATCCGTAACTGCGCGTCCGGTCACCCCGGTTCCATCACCAGCTGCCACGCCGGCAGCCCGGAACAGACCTGGGACCAGCTGGCACTGATGGTGAAGGCGTCCACCGAAGGCTCCGGCCTGGAGTTCGACGTGATCAAGCGCCTGCTGATGATGACCATCGATATCGTCGTGCACATCAAGGCGCACGCCGGTTCGCGTTACATCACCGGCATCGATTTCAATCCCGGCCGTGCGCAGGGACAGGAGGGCTGATGCTTCCCGGAATCGAAGCCGCTGCCTGCCAGGACATGGCCGTGCCCATGGACGTGATGCAGCACGTGATCAACGTGGAGTCCTCGCGCAATCCCTTCGCAATCGGCGTGGTCGGTGGTGCGCTGGCGCGCCAGCCCAAGCAGCTGGACGAAGCGCTGGCCACCGTGCGCATGCTGGAAGAGAAGGGCTACAACTTCTCGGTCGGGCTGGCCCAGGTAAATCGCTACAACCTGGCCAAGTACGGTCTGGACTCCTACGAGAAAGCCTTCCGCCAGTGCGAGAACCTGGTCGCCGGCTCGCGAATTCTGGCCGAGTGCTACAAGCGCTCCGGCGGGGATTGGGGCAAGTCGTTCAGCTGCTACTACTCCGGCAACTTCACCACCGGCTTCCGCCACGGCTACGTGCAGAAGATCTACGACTCCATCCAGCGCAGCCAGCGTGTGGCAGCGGTGGGGGGAACCAACCCGATCGACGTGGTGCCGCGCGGTACCTCGCGCCGCAGCGTGAAGGTCGAGCACCATCCGCAGTTTGATTCGCCGGCTCCGAGCCGGATCATTGCCTCCAATCCCGCCGTCGCGGCGGCCTATGCGCAGGCGCTGCCGGACGATCCGGCGCGTGCCTTCGTGGTGTATCCGTCAACCAAGGACGCCGTCCGTGGCAGCCTGCTGAACACCGCGGACCAGGCCTTGTCGCGCGTGGTGCTGGGGGCCGTGGACAAGGTGATGCCACAGCCCGCCGCCGCGCCGCAGCAGCTGCCCGTGCAGCAGGCACCGATGCCGCAGCAGGCGGCACCGTATGCAGGCGGTCCAGAAGCTCCCGTCATGCTGCGACCGTGGAGCGAGCGCAATGCGCCGGTTCCGGCCGTTTCGGCACCCGCGCAGTACACCCCGCCGGCAACCCTGCCGTCGGGTCCACCGGTTCCCGCAGGGGATGCAGCCTTCGTTTTCTGATGAAGGCGCGGCACGGTCAAGCCCCCGATTGACCACTTCAGTAATGCAAGCCCATCAACAAGGATATCCACCCATGAAGCGATTCAATCTCGACCTCGTCAACGCCCAGCGCACCCTGAAGACCGTGCTGATGGCCACCGCCTTCGTTGGCGCGCTGTTCGCCCCGTCGGCGTTCGCCCAGGAATTCGGCGGCACCGATGTGAAGGTGTGCGGCTTCTTCGAAAGCATCAACGGCCTGCTCAGCATCGCCTCGATCGCCGTCGTCACCATCGCCGTCATCTTCGCTGGCTACCAGATCGCCTTCGCCCACAAGCGTATTGCCGATGTGGCCCCGATCCTGATCGGTGGTCTGCTGATCGGTGCCGCCGGCCAGATCGCCAGCATGCTGCTGGGCGGTGAAGGTGGCAGCAGCTCCTGCAGCCAGGGCACCGCGATGCTGAACAACGTTCTGAACTACTACGGTGCATAAGAACGTCGTTTTTCGAGGTTGTACGCGTCCAGCGATGTTCATGGGCGTTCCCTACGTGCCGTTCTTTTTCGTCGTGGGTGGCCTGTTCCTGTTGAGCGTGTACACGAACTTCTGGTACCTGGGGTCCATTCCGGTTGCCGTGTTCATCATGCGCAACATGGCCAAGCGTGACGAAATGATCTTCCGGTTGATTGGCCTTCGCCTGCAGTTCAAGTTGAAGGCCCGCAACGTGAAAGACCACGACGGCATGTGGGTGTTCACCCCGAATCACTACCGCAAGACCCCGGCACGCAAGGATTGAGTGCCGGAATGGCCCTGGCAGCCACTGCCCGGGCCATTCCAACCCCGCAACGCCCACCATCGGAAACTGATGCAGTCATGTTCAGCCCAGACACTTCCATTGCCGAATTCATCCCGCTGTCGTCACACGTGTCCACCAACGTGGTCAAGACGACCGGCGGCGATTACCTGTTGACCTGGCATCTGGAAGGGCTGCCGTTCGTGGGCCGCGAAGAGTGGGAGCTGGAACACAAGCACAACACCTTCAACCGGCTGCTGCAGACCCTGCGTGCGCCGGACTTCGTGAACGTGGCGTTCTGGGCGCACGACATCCGTCGTCGCCGTTCGCTCAAGGGCAAGAGCCACTACAAACAGAAGTTCAACCAGGACGTGTCCGACGAGTACATGGGCATGCTGGGTTCGCAGCGCATCATGCAGAACGAGCTGTACCTGACCA
>JAEXNZ010000267.1 GCA_023439425.1 Pseudomonadota bacterium | reverse complement strand
CCGATGCGGCCACGACCCCGCAGGGCTGCGCTCGGCCCTGTGCCGGGATTCGGTGAGAAATGGCTACGCACTGAGCCGCTGCGTGGCCCCGCGATGTCGAAAACCCACGCATGAACCCCCGATCTGCGCCCGATCTGTGCCCAAAGCGGCGCTTGCGCGGCCGCTTCCTACCTGCCAGACTCGCAAAAAAGGGCGGTTGAACTTCCTATACCCGGCAGAGCTCTGGCAGAAATCGACTGTTCAGTCACGCCGTTCGCAACACATTGCTGTCGAACTCCTGCGCTGGCACTGGACTCTATTGTCAGTCCTAGCGCGTGCCACACCGCTATAACCGCCAATCAGACAGGAGCCCCGATGACGTCAACGCCAGCTTTCCCAGTGTCCAAGGCCTGGTTGACGATCATCGTCTGTGCGCTGCCGCTGCTCGGCGGTTGTTCCTCGGAGGCCGAGCCGGCGCCCGAGCCACCACGCGTGGCCTTGGTCGAGCCCTTGCAGCCGGCCGAGCCGAAGGCCGAGGCGCTGCGCTTTTCCGGCGTAGTGCGCAGTGTGACCACCACCCAGTTGTCCTTCGAGGTGGCTGGCCGCATCGAGCGCATCCTGATCGACGAAGGCACTCGTGTTCGTCGCGGGCAAGCCCTCGCACAGCTGGACCGCACCGACTATCGCCTGCAGATGCGTGAGGCCGAAGCGCGCCTGCGCCAGCTCGAAGCAGACCTGGCGCGCAAGCGCACCCTGCTCGCCGAAGGCATCCTCGCCCCCGCCGCCATCGAGGCGCTGGAGGCCAACACGGTGGCCGCCCGCGTGGCCCGCGACAGCGCCCAGCGCAATATCGATCACAGCACCCTGACGGCGCCATTCGATGGCGTCGTGGCTCGACGGCTCGCCGAACCGGACATGGTGGTCGCGGTCGGCACGCCGGTATTCGAGATGCAGGACAACCGCCATATCGAGGTCAGCGTCGATCTGCCGGAAAGCGCAGCACTGAGCATTCCGCTCGGGCCCGAGCTCAAGGCCGAGGCCGAGCTGGTGATCGCCGACCTGCGCCTGCCGCTGCGCTACAAGGAACACAGCACCCAGCCGCGTGAAGGCGCGCGCACCTACCGGCTGGTGCTGCAGGGCGAACCGCCGGAGGATTTCAACCTGCTGCCCGGTATGGCCATGCGCGTCAGTCTGGAGCGCCCCGCCCGGCCACAGACCGACGATGACGGCTTCCGTCTGCCGCTGTCGGCATTGCAGACCGACAGCGACGGCAAACACTTCGTCTGGCAGGCCGACGATGGCCGCGCCCGGCGCCATCCGGTTCAGCTGCAGCAAGTCGATGGCGATCAGGCGCTGATTCGCGGCGACGCACTGCAGGCGCAGATGCCAATCGTGGTAGCAGGTGGCAGCAAGTTGCACGAAGACCAGCCGATCGAAGCGCGGGAGCGGAACTGAGCCGATGGATTTTGCCCGTTACGCCATCACCCGACCGGTCAACATCTGGATTCTGGTACTGATATGCCTGCTCGGCGGCATCCTCGCCTTCTTCGAGATCGGCCGCCTGGAAGATCCGGAATTCACCATCAAGCAGGCTATCGTCAATGTGCAATACCCCGGCGCCACGGCGCTGGAGGTCGAGCAGCAGGTAACCGAGCCGCTGGAAAGCGCCATCCAGCAGATGTCGCAGATCAAGGAGATCCGCTCGCGCTCAATGCCGGGCATCGCCGAGATTCGCGTGGAAATGCAGGACCGATACGATGGCGATGCGCTGCCGCAGATCTGGGACGAGCTGCGCAACAAGATCGACGATGCCCAGGGCGACCTGCCGCCGGGGATCGAGCCGCCGATGGTGAATGACGATTTCGGTGACGTATACGGCATCTTCTACGCCCTGACCGGCGACGGGCTGACCCTCAAGGAGCTGCACGAAACGGCCAAGGACCTGCGCCGCGCCCTGCTCACTGCAGATGGCGTCGGCAAAGTGGAGATCGCCGGGGTACAGGAAGAACGCATTCTGGTGGAGGTCGATCAGGCGCAGCTGGCCGCACTGGGCGTCGCCCCGGACGAGATCGCCGCGGCCCTGACCGATACCGACGCCGCGGTGGATGCCGGTGGCGTCAATGCCGGCGACTTCTTTGTGCGCCTGCGCCCGAGCGGTGCCTTCGATTCTCTCGACGAGTTGCGTGCACTGCCGGTCGGCCAAGGGCCACAACGGGTCGAACTGGGCGCCATCGCCAAGCTATCGCGAGAATACGCCGAGCGGCCACAACAGATCATTCGCCACAACGGCCAGCAGGCGCTGACGCTCGGCATCAGCGGGGTATCCGGGGCGAATATCGTCGAGGTCGGGCATAGCGTCGAAGCTGTCCTGCAGGCCAACGAGCACCGTATGCCGCTGGGCGCCGACCTGCATCCGCTGTATGAACAGCACCAGATCGTCGACGAGTCGGTGAACAGTTTCGCGCTCAACGTGTTCCTCTCGGTGGCCATCGTGGTCGGCGTGCTGTGCATTGCCATGGGCATGCGCGCCGGCTTCATCATCGGTGCGGTGCTGTTCCTCACCGTGCTTGGCACACTGCTGGTGATGTGGCTGGTGGGCATCGAGCTGGAACGGATTTCCCTCGGCGCGCTGATCATCGCCATGGGCATGCTGGTGGATAACGCGGTGGTGGTCTGCGATGGCATGCTGGTGCGCCAGCGCCAGGGCAAGAGCATTCTCGAAGCCTCGCAGCAAACGCTGCAGCAAACGCAATGGCCGCTGCTTGGGGCGACCATCATCGGCATTCTCGCCTTCGCCGGGATCGGCCTGTCCCAGGACACCACCGGCGAATTCCTTTTCTCGCTGTTCTTTGTCATTGCCGTGTCGCTGCTGCTCAGCTGGTTGCTGGCCCTGCTGCTGGTACCGCTGTTCGGCCATTACCTGCTGCGCAATGCCGGCACCGACGAGGACCCCGATGCGGCCTACAACGGCCCCTGGTACAACCGTTATCGGCGCCTGGCCGGTGGCGTGCTGCATCGGCCCTGGCTGACCATCGGCGTGCTGCTGGTGCTGACGGTGGTCAGTGCCGTGATCTTCACCCGCCTGCCGCAGAGCTTCTTTCCGCCGTCAAGTACGCCGCTGTTCTACGTCAACCTGTTCCTGCCCCAGGGCACGCATATCCGCGATACCGCGCGCACCGCGACTGACGTCGAGGAGTACCTGGCGGAGATGGAGGGTGTCAGCGGCGTGTCCAGCTTCATCGGCGCCGGGGCCTCGCGCTTCATGCTCACTTACATGCCGGAGCAGCCGAATTCATCGCTGATGCACTTTCTCGTGCGCACCGAGGATGCGGATTTGATTGACGACCTGGTGCGGCAGATCAACCAGGAGTTGCCGCAGCGCTACCCATCGGCTGACGTCACGGCCGCTCAGTTCATGTTCGGTCCCAATGCCGAGGCCAAGCTGGAGGCGCGCATCAGCGGCCCGGATATCGACGTGCTACGGAGAATATCTGCCGAGGGTCGCAAGCGGTTGCAAGATGAGGGCAAGGTATTCAACGTGCGCGACGACTGGCGCCAGCCGGTGCTGGTGCTGCGCCCGCAGCTGGCACTGGATCGTCTTGCAGACGCCGGTCTGACCCGCCAGGCCGTGGCCCGCGCGCTCGCAGCCGGCAGCGAGGGCCAGCGGGTCAGTCTGCTGCGCGAGCGCGACGAACTGATCCCAGTGCTGCTGCGCGCCGCGCCCGACGACCGCATCGGCAGTGACAACCTGCTGCAGCGGCTGATCTGGAGCCCAGCGGGCAACGGCTACGTGCCGCTGGCGCAGGTCGCCGACGGCATCGAGCCGACCAGCGAGGACAGCATCATCGTGCGCTACGACCGCGAGCGCACCATCTCCATTCGCGCCGAGCCGCGGGATGGCGAGAACACCAACGAGGCGCACGAGCGCATTCGTCCGCTGATCGAGGGCATCGAACTGCCGGTCAACTACAGCCTGAAATGGGGCGGCGACTACGAACAGTCATCCGATGCCCAGCAGGCGTTGGCCAGTACGCTGGCAGTGCCCTATCTGGCGATGGTGCTGGTCACCGTGCTGCTGTTCGCCAAGGTGCGCCAGCCGTTGATGATCTGGCTGGTGGTACCCATGGCGATCTGCGGGGTGAGCTTCGGCCTGTTGCTCACCGGCCAGGCGTTCGGCTTCATGGCGCTGCTCGGCCTGCTCAGCCTGACCGGCATGCTGATCAAGAACGCCGTGGTGCTGGTGGACGAGATCGACCGGCAGATCGATGACGAAGTGCCACGCCTGACCGCCATCATCGAGGCCTCGGCGTCACGCCTGCGCCCGGTGATGATGGCTGCTGGCACCACGGTGCTGGGCATGGTGCCGCTGCTGTTCGACCCGTTCTTCGCCAACATGGCGGTTACCATCATGGGCGGCCTGGGCTTCGCCACGCTGCTGACCCTACTTGCGGTGCCATGTCTGTACCTGCTGTTCATGAAAGTGCGACCGGAGGAAACCGCATGACTGCCAAGGCCCTGGCCGCTCCGCTGCTGCTCGCCCTGGCCCTGAGCGCCTGCTCCAGCGCACCGCAGTATGCCGATCCGCAACTGCCGGAAGGTTGGTTCAGTGCCGCCGGCGCGCAAGCGGCGGATGCCGAAACGCTGGCCGCCTGGTGGCGCCAGTTCGATGACCCACAGCTCACCGCACTGGTCAGCCGCGCCATGCAGCAGAACCACGATGTGCGCCTGGCCATGGCACGTGTCACCGCAGCGCGGGCTCAGCTGCGCCAGTCGCGTGCCGGCCTGCTGCCGAGCTTCGACCTGCCCGGCTCGGCTAGCCGCCAGTGGGTCGAGAACGACCAGGACGCCGAACCTGGAAGCCCGCTGGCCGGCTTTATCCCTGACGATGATGTGATCAGCGTCGACACCTGGGAGCTGGCCTTGCAGGCCACCTGGGAGCTGGACCTGTTTGGCGCCACCCGCGCGCGGCGTGACAGCGCGGCCCGGCAACTGCGTTCGGCGGAGGCGCAGACGGTAGCGGCGCGGCTCGCCGTTGCCTCGAACACCGCGCAGGGCTATCTGCAAATGCGCGCGCTGCAGGGCCAGCGAGCCCTGCTGGTCGAAGGCATTGAAGTGGCGCGCGAGCTGGAGCGCATCGCCGGACTGCTCTTCCATGCCGGCGAAGTGACCCGACTGGATGTGGAAGCCACATCCGCCGAGCGCGCGTCGCGGGAAGCCGATCTGGATGAGCTGGATATCCACTTGGCCGAAGCGCAGCTGGCGCTGGACACCCTGCTCGCCGAGCCGCCGGGCAGCACCGCCGCGCGTTTCGCCGCCAACGCGCCGGTGCCACTGGCCGAACAGCGCATCGCCCCCGGCCAGCCCATCGACCTGCTGCGCCGCCGTCCGGACCTGATTGCCGAAGCGGCACGGCTGGACGCCGCCGAGCTGCAATCGCTGGCCGCTCGCCGCGACCTGTTTCCCAAGCTGGCGGTGCAGGCCGCAGTGGGCCGCTCCGGCTTCGCGCTGGGCGATGCAGTGTCCAGCGCGTCGAACTTCGCCCGAGTCGGTGCCACATTCGGCCTGCCGCTGCTGGACTATCCACGCCGCGGTGCAGCCATCGACCTTGCCGATGCCGAGGGCGAGACAGCCTATGTCGCATTCGAACAGGCGTTGGCCCGTGCGCTGGAGGAAGTCGAGCGTGGCCTGACGAGGATGGCTGGTCAGCAACGCCGACACGCATCCCTCAGCCGCACCCGCGAGCACCGCGAACGTGCGCATCGACTGGCGCAGCGCAGCTATGAGTTGGGTGAGGCCAACCTGAGTGAAGTGCTGGACGCCCAGCGTGGTGCACTACAGGCCAAGCGACAAGCGCTCGAGGGCAGGACGGAGCTAGCGACGGCCCAGGTGGCGTTGTATGTGGCGTTGGGAGGTGGGTGGCAGGCTGAGGCCGCAGATGCCGCGGCTAGGCCTGCAGAGAAATCGGCACAGTGAAGCCGTTGAAAAGCCAAAGCCTTTGGTCGCTCTAGCCAAACCGATTGCCAAGTCACTTGATAGCCTGGTTCGCCTCCTGGGAAACCAGGCGATCAAGCGGCTCAACGAAGCAGAGCCAGCAGTCTCCAGCTCTTGCTAGAGACTGCCAATTACCCTCTCATCCATGGCGGCTCCGGCGGCTCATCCTTCGGCGCATCGTCGGCCCCGCGCAAGGCCTCGCGGCGCTCCTGCTCGGCCAGCGTAGCCTTGATCTCGCGCATTACCGCATCGATATCTGCGGCATCTTCCGGCTCGGCAAACTCGCCGGTTGCTGCACCTCGCCGCCTGCCTGGCGATGGTGGGCGCGCTCGGGCGCGAACTGCGTGACGGCAGCGCGGGCACATGGCTGGCCGAGTGCGGCGATCGCCTGCTGCCGGCGGTGGCCGGCAAGCTGGCGCCGTACCTGCTGCTGTTCACCGCCTACGGCACGCTGTCGCTGCTCTGGCTGGCGGCGATCCGCGGCGGTGTGGCCGGCAGCGCGGTACTGCTGGTCGCCGCGCAGGCGGCGATGTACCTGGCCTACGGCGGCATCGCGCTGCTGCTGGTCGGGGCCACCCGCAATATGGGCACGTCGCTGTCGCTGACCGGACTGTATGCGGGCACGTCGCTGGCGTTCTCGGGCGCGACGTTCCCGGTGCAGGGAGCGCCGCTGTTCGCACAGGTCTGGAGCCAGCTGCTTCCCTTCACCGCCTACCTCAAGCTGCAGGCGCAGCAGCTCGACCTGGGTGCGGCATGGACGGCCTCGCTGTCGTTGCTGGGGACCTTGCTGCTGTTCGTGCTGGTGGCCGGCGGCGCGGGGCTGCGCCTGTATGCGCGCGGAGCGCGCGACCCGGCCTCTTGGGGGCAGCGATGAACCAGGT
>JAEXNZ010000255.1 GCA_023439425.1 Pseudomonadota bacterium | reverse complement strand
GATGTTCAGCTCGAGGATTTCCTCGCGCGAGACGTTGTTGAGGTACTTGTACAGCGCGCGCAGCGAGTTGCCGTGCGCGGTGACCAGGACGGTCTTGCCGTCCTTCAGCTGCGGCGCGATCGAATCGAACCAGTACGGCAGCACGCGCTCCAGCGTGGTGGCCAGCGACTCGGTGCCCGGCAGTGCGTTGCGGTCCAGGCCGGCGTAACGACGGTCGTGGATCGGGTGGCCCGGGTCTTCCAGGTCCATCGGCGGCGGCGGAATGTCGTAGGAACGACGCCAGCTCTTGACCTGGTCCTCGCCGTGCTTGGCGGCGGTTTCGGCCTTGTCCAGGCCCTGCAGGCCGCCATAATGACGCTCGTTCAAGCGCCAGCTCTTGCTCACCGGCAGCCAGTCCTGGTCCAGCTCGGCCAGGGCCCCCTGCAGGGTGTGTATGGCGCGCTTGAGCACCGAGGTGTGGGCCACGTCGAACTGCAGGCCCTCTTCGCGCATCAGCTTGCCGGCGGCAGTGGCCTCGCGGCGGCCCTGCTCGGTCAGTTCCACGTCCACCCAGCCGGTGAAGCGGTTGTCCAGGTTCCACTGGCTCTGGCCGTGGCGCAACAGTACGAGTTTCCGGGTCACTGCAGTATCTCCAACAGGTGGCAAGGCAGACCGCCATTGTAGCGGCAACCCTGCCCCCTGCCCCGCTCAGGCGTGCGGGTGGCCGTGGTGCCCCTGGGCGTCCGGGCCGCGCCGGCTGTGGCCATGGTCGTGTGGGTGGCCGGCGTGGTCGTGTCCGTGCACATGATCGTGCCCGTGGCTGCCCGCTGGCTTGCCATCGGCGCAGTCATCCCCGCAGTGGTCCACTTCGACCTGCAGGGTCACGTGGTCGATGCCGAAGTCCTCGTGCAGCGCGCTGCCCAGCTGGCGGCGCAGGGCGTCGGCGTCCACACCGTCGGCCATCACCACGTGCGCTGTGAGTGCGGGGGTGCTGGAGGCCAATGCCCATACGTGCAGGTCGTGCACGTCGCGCACGTCAGGGTGCCCGCACAGGCGCGCGCGCACCGCATCCACCTGGATGCCCTTGGGCACGCCTTCCAGCAGCACGTTGATCGCTTCGCGCATCAGCACCCAGGTGCGCGGCAGCACCCACAAGCCGATCAGCACAGCCAGAATGGGATCAATCACCTTCCAGCCGGTCCAGCGGATCAGCAGCGCGCCTACGATGACCGCCACCGAACCGAGCATGTCGGCCCACACTTCAAGGTAAGCCCCTTTTACATTGAGGCTTTCGCCGCTGCCGGCGCGCAGCAGGCGCATCGAGATCAGGTTGATCGCCAGGCCGAAGGCGGCGATCACCAGCATGCCGGTGGAGGCGATCTCCACCGGCTGGCGAAAGCGCGCGATGGCTTCCCACAGGATGTACGTGGCGACCACGAACAGCAGCGCGCCGTTGACCATTGCGCCCAGGGCTTCCAGCCGCGCGTAGCCGTAGGTACGGCGCGCGTCCGGCGGACGCCGGCTCAGCCGCACCGCCACCAGCGCGATCATCAGTGCCAGGGTATCCGTGGCCATGTGCGCGGCGTCGGACAGCAGCGCCAGGCTGTTGGTCCAGAACGCGCCCACCACCTCCACCAGCAGGAACGTGCTGGTCAGCCCCAGCGCCCACCACAGCGGCTTCTCGTGGCGGATCTCACTGGGCAGGTGATCGTGGTCGTGACCCATGGCAACAGCTCCTGTGCAAGGCCTGCAGGCTAGCGCGATGGGACGTGAGGAGACTATTACGGTGTTTATAACATTGCAGGGATGACGCCCTCGGGCCGCGACCAATCGTCGCAGGTGCGACAACTACGCCTACATCTTTGCGGTCAGCCACCGATACTGATGTTTTGAGTCATAGGTCACAGTTCCGTGCACACGATATCGATGGACCGCGCCAGCCAGGCGTTGATCGCCGCCTGGCAGCTCAGCCTGCAGGAAGCCGGCGCGGAGGCGATGGCTCTGATGCAGCAGATGGCCCCCGACGTGGCTCCCGCGCTGGCGGAAAACTTCTATGCGGTCCTGCTGGAGGATCCGCGCGCCGCGCGCTACCTGTCGCACGACCAGGTCCGCCAGCACTTGCAGCCTTCGATGCAGCGCTGGCTGCAGCAACTGCTGGTGACCATTCCGGCGTCTGTGCCCGCCAGCGTGGCCGCGCAGCGGGTGATCGGCGACGTACACGCCCGGGTCGGCATCCCGGTGGATCTGGTGACACGCGGTGCCCGCGTGCTCAAGCGACACCTGTTCGCCGAACTGCAGGCACGTGCGTCGAGTGCCGACATTGCCTTCCGCGCGATCAACGCGCTCAGCGCGGTGATCGACATCGCCATGGAAGGCATGACCCTGGCCTATGCGCATGCACGCGAACGCTCGGCGCGCACCGACTCGGCCTATCGCCTGTTCTCGCTGGTGCAGAATGTCAGCACCGAACGCGAGCGACAGCGCGCCCTGCTGCTGGACTGGGAGAACGGCCTGCTTTACGCCATGGCCAGCCAGCGTGCAGAGACGGAAGGGGCGTGGCTGGCCGAGTCGGAATTTGGCCTGTGGTTCACCCACAAGGGCCGCCCCAGCTTCGGCGAAAGCAGCGAAACCCAGCAGATCGACGCGCTGATCAAGCGCATCGATGCGCGTCTGCCCGACGCGTTGACGCACAGCGACTTCCGCACCCGCATGCGCGCCCTGCTGCACATCCGCAAGAAGCTGGAGCAGATCCGTACCCTGCTCGGCATGCTGTTCGAGCGGGTGGGCGAACTGGACGCCGGCAGCGACGCCCTCACCCACCTGCTCAACCGCCGCTTCCTGCCCACCGTACTGCGCCGCGAGATCGAACTGTCCAGCAGCTCGCATACACCGTTCGCGGTGCTGCTGCTGGATCTGGACCATTTCAAGGTGATCAACGACACCCACGGCCACGACGGTGGAGACCGCGCCCTGCAGCACGTGGCCGGGCTGCTCAGCCAGTTCACCCGTGGCAGCGACTACCTGTTCCGCTATGGCGGCGAGGAGTTCGTGATCGTGCTGGTAGCGGCCACGGTGGATCAGGCGGTGTCGATTGCCGAGAACCTGCGCGGACATATCGCGCGCAGCCCGCTGACCCTGCCCAGCGGCCAGGAACTGGCGCTGACTGCCAGCATCGGCGTGGCCGCACACGACGAGCATCCGGATTTCGAGCATCTGATGGCGCGCGCCGATGCGGCGATGTACGAGGCCAAGAAGAGGGGGCGAAACCGTGTGGTGCTTGCGAGCGACGACCTGCCGCCCGCCCCCGACCGGCGCATGCAGCACCGGCGCTGATCGTTGCGGTCGGACCGTAGAGCGGGGCTTGCCCCGCTGGACGTTCGCCGCGAAAAGCTGCGGGGCAAGCCCCGCTCTACGACCTGTCAAGCTACGACCGTAGGTCGTGGCATCCCCCAAACGGGGGATACGCCCCATGCGACGATCTCAAATAATAGTGAGTCGCAATTGCCACGCCGTTCTCAACGACATCCACGATGTCTACCGCCCCGTCCCCCATCCCGCCTGCCCGGCGCACCTCCTCCCGCCGCACGGGCAACGCCCAGCTTTGGGCGCGCGGGCTGCTGGCGCTGATCGGCGGCTATGCGGTGGCGGCGGCCTGGGCCGACGGCCTGGCTCGCCTGCTGCCGGGCAGTACCGCTGACGCCGCGCTGGTTGCCACCATGGCGTCCTTCGTGGTCTATGCACTCGCCGCGATCTGGACCTATGCCGCGCGCAGCACCCTGCGTGCGGTACTGGGATTGATCACGGTGATCGCCCTCGGCGCAGCGCCGACCGCACTGCACGCGCTGGGGCTCGCATGAGCCAGGGATTCCGTCAGTCTCAGGCGGTGCTGCATACGTGGTCCGGGCTGGTGGTCGGCTGGGTGCTGTACCTGATTTTCATTGCCGGCACCGCCAGCTATTGGCGCAACGAGCTCACCCGCTGGATGCAGCCGGAACTCGGGCTGCCCGCAGCGTCTGACGTTGCACTGAACCAAGCACAGCGCTTTCTCGCGCACACCGCGCCTGACGCCACACGCTGGTCGATTGAACTGCCGGGTTCCCGCAGTAACGCCACCAGCGTGCGCTGGCAACCCAAGGACGCGCCTGAGCCAAAACGCGGCCAGCCCAATCCATGGCAGGCCACGCTGGATGCCAACGGTCACCCGGTGCAGGCGCGCGACACCCGCGGTGGCGACTTTTTCTATCGCCTGCACTTCGACCTGCACTACGTGCCAGCGTTGTGGGCACGCTGGTTCGTCTGCTTCTGCACGATGTTCATGCTGGTGGCGATCATCAGCGGGGTGATCACCCACAAGAAGATCTTCGCCGACTTCTTCAGTTTCCGCCGTGGCAAGGGCCAACGCAGCTGGCTCGATGGCCACAACGCGCTGGCGGTGCTGTCGCTGCCTTTCCATCTGATGATCACCTACACCGGACTGATCACGTTGATGACGGTGTACATGCCATGGGCGGTGCAGGCGAATTTTGGCAGTCGTAATGCGTTCTTCGCCGAGCTGTTCCCGCGCGAGGCCAAGGTGCAGCCTGCGGGGCAGCGCGTGGTGATGCCGGCGCTGGCAACGCTGATGGACAGCGCGCAGCGGCAATGGGGGGACGGGCATGCCGCTTCAGTGGTGGTCGACCACCCCGGCGACGCAGCCATGCGCATCACCTTCCGCCGTGATAGTGGCGACCGCATCGCCGACAACGGCGAGGTGCTGCGGTATGACGCCCAGGGCGCGCTGCTGAGCCCGGTGGCCGCGCGCTCGGCGGCCGTGTTCACCCGCGACGGCATGATCGGCCTGCACGCGGCGCGCTTCGCTCCCACGCTGATGCGCTGGCTGTTCTTCCTGTCCGGCGTAGCTGGCACGCTGATGGTGGCCACCGGGCTGGTGTTGTGGACGGTGAAACGGCGCGAGCAGCTGTCCGATCCGGTTCGACCACCGCGCGCGTTCCGCTTCGTGGAGCGCATGAACATCGGTTTCGTTGCCGGCCTGCCGCTGGCAATGTTGGCGTTCCTGTGGGGCAACCGGCTGCTGCCGGTCAGTCTGGACGCCCGTGCCCAAGCCGAGATCAGCGTGTTCTTCGCCGCGTGGGCGCTGTGCCTGCTGCATGCCAGCCTGCGCTCGCCGCGCCGTGCGTGGGTGGAGCAACTGGCCGTGGCAGGCGGGCTGGCGCTGCTGCTGCCGGTGTTCAATCTTCTGGCATGGAACGGCGGCCTGTTCAGTGCGTTGGCCGCGGGCGATACCGCGAAGGCGGGCATCGATCTCGGACTGGGCCTGCTCGGCGCAGCGCTGCTGTGGACAGCACGCAAGGTGCATCGCCATGTGCCGGTGGCGCGTCGCGCCCGCGCCTCGCGTGACACCCCACTGGTCGCAGGCGGAGCGGGCGCATGAGCGTGCTGGCCTGGCTGCTCGCGGTCGCCGGATTCACTACGTTGGCGCTGTCGATGGATCGCCACCATCGCGACGTATTCGGCGTGTTGCCGTCCCGGTGGCGGCGCCGTGGCCTGCGCCTCGCAGGGTGGACCGCGCTCACCGCTGGCATGGCCTGCTGCATTTCCGGATGGGGTGTTGCCTACGGCGTGATCGCCGGCCTGGGTGTCCTGGCCGCCGCTGCCGCCCCTCCTTTGTTTTGGCTCAGCTACCGGACCGCACCGCGTGCGCGTCCTTCGCCAGGCGCTCCGCCCGCCCGCGCCCCGCGCGATTCCGCTTCCTGATTTCCGCTACCCCGAGGTTTCCATGATTCGTGATTCCCTGCCCGGCGCACCGCGCCGGAATACCCTGGCCCTGTGCCTGGCGCTGGCAGCTGCGCCTTCGCTGGCGATGGCGCAGAGCGCCGCCAACGCGCCGACCACCACCGAGCTGGACAAGGTACTGGTCACCCAGCGCACCGAGGGTTACCAGGTCTATGGCACCAACACCGCCACCAAGCTGCCGCTGACCCTGCGCGAAACTCCGCAGTCGCTGACCGTGTTCACCCGCCAGCGGATCGAGGACTTCAACCTGATCACCATCGCCGAGGTGCTGCAGCAGACCCCGGGTGTCACCGTGCAGTCGTATGACAGCAACCGCACGCTGTTCAACGCGCGCGGCTTCACCATCAACAACTTCATGTTTGACGGCGTGCCCACCAACTACACCACCGGTGCCGGCGGCAACTCGATCCTGAGCGACACCTCCATCTACGAGCGCATCGAGATCGTGCGCGGGGCCAGCGGCCTGGTCACCGGCTCGGGCAATCCGTCGGCGACGGTGAACATGGTGCGCAAGCGCCCCACCGACACCTTCCAGGCCAGCACCAGCCTGAGCGCAGGTTCGTGGGACTACCGCCGCGCTGAAGTGGACGTGGGCGGCCCGCTGACCTCCGGTGGTCGCGTCCGCGGTCGCTTCGTCGGGGCTTACACCGACAAGGAAAGCTGGGTGCGCTTCCAGCACGACACCTCGCCCAGCCTGTACGGCGTGATCGAGGCCGACCTGACCGACAGCACCCGCCTGCGCGCCGGCATCGATTACCTCAGGACCGCCTCGGACGGCGGTGCCTGGAGCGCCTCGCCGCTGTACTTCCGCGATGGCAGCCGCGCGGTGATGTCGCGTTCTTACAGTGCTGCCGCACGCTGGAACGAATGGAACCGCGAAAGCACCAATTACTTCCTCACCCTGGAGCAGCAGCTGGGCGCAGGCTGGAACGGTCGCATCGCGTACAACCATCGCGCCACCGACACCGACTCGCTGCTGCTGGCCGGCTCCAACACCGGCAACTGGGCCGACCCGGTCACCGGCCTCGGCCTGCGCATTGCCGATACCTACTCGGTGTCGGAGACCCGCGAAGACGCGTTCGACCTGTATGCCTCCGGTCCGTTCCAGCTGTTCGGCCGCCAGCACGAACTGGTGGTGGGCGTGAATCACTACGACCGTGACCTGGACACCATCCGCGCCGGCATCACCTCGCGCCCGTACAACGTGGCCGCCTTCCCCAGCATCTTCAGCTGGGACGGCAACATCGGCAAGCCGACCACGTTCAACTACGGCATTCCGTCGAGCACGGTGAACACCACCGAGACGGGCTACTACGCGGCCGCGCGCCTGAACCCGATCGACCCGCTGAAGGTGATCGCCGGCGTACGTTATTCGGACTACCGCACTACCACCGACAACTTCGACGTCAACGGCAACTTCACCGGTCGCAGCGCGCGCACCACCGCGCATGAGCCCACGCCTTACCTGGGCGTGCTGTATGACCTGAGCAGCAG
>JAEXNZ010000124.1 GCA_023439425.1 Pseudomonadota bacterium | reverse complement strand
CTGTATGACCTGAGCAGCAGCATCACCGCCTTTGCCAGCTACTCGGATGTGTTCCAGGCCACCGCGCTTCGCGACATCAACAACCAGCTGCTGGATCCGGTCACCGGCAGCAACTACGAGTATGGCTTCAAGGGCGAGTTCTTCGGTGGCCGCCGGTACGGTTCGCTCAATGGCTTCTACATGAAGCAGGACAACGTGGCCACGCGCGACCCGGCCGGGGCCGACGTGATCCTGCCCGACGGCAGCGTGCCCTACATTGCCAGCAAGGGCATCGAGACCAACGGTGCGGAGTTCGAGGTTTCCGGCTCGATCACCGACCACTGGAGCATGACCGGCGGCTACACCTACGCCTACAGCACCAACCCGGATGGCAGCCGCTTCGCCAGCACCAGCCCGATGCAGCTGGCGCGATTCAACACCACGTATCGTCGTGGCGACTGGATGGTCGGCGGTGGCTTCACGGTGCAGAGCGAAATCTACCAGCTGCAGCCCATTCCCACCGGTCGCTACACCGCGGCCGGCGCACCGATCACCGCCACCGGCAAGATGCGCCAGGGCGGCTACATGCTGTTTGACCTGATGGGCCGTTACCGGATCAACGACCACATGAGCGTGGGCGTGACCGTGACCAACGTGTTCGACAAGGTGTATTACCGGAATGTCGGCTTCTTCAATTCCGGGTACTGGGGTGAGCCGCGTCGGGTGTTGTTCAACCTGCGCGCGAATTTCTGACGACATCGGGCGCAGCGTCCTGAGGTACGTTGACACGCATGGCGTGTCACTACGTAAGATGGCCTTCTTTGCTGTTGGAACTGCCCATGACGTTGCGCCCGGTATTGGCTGCTGCTCTTCTGCTCGCGGCGGGGTTCGCCACTTCCGCCCGTGAGGTCGCCGCGCCGGCGGAGCACGTGGATGCGGACGGCCCCTATGTATTTCTGACCGGCGAAGGCCATCAGGCGCAGTGGGTGTGCGACGGCCATGTGGTACGGCGGGATCTGCCTGCGCGTGGGAACACCAGCGTGGTTCTGCCCGAATGCGGGTATCCGCATGCGCTGGACATCGGGCCACTGCTCACCCCCGCGCCCGCGCGATTGCCGGCAGTGCCACGCATCGTGGCGCTGTCCGACATCCATGGCCAGTACGGCCTGCTGGTGAAACTGCTGCGCGCGCATCACGTGATCGACGATCAGGACCGCTGGTCGCTGGGCACCGCCACCCACGTGGTGGCGGGCGATGTCTTTGATAGCGGGCCGCAGGTCACTGAAGCCTTCTGGTTGTTGTACAGCCTGCAGCAGCAGGCGGCCGATGCCGGCGGCGCGGTGCACTTCGTGCTGGGTAACCACGAAACCATGGTGCTGTACCGGGACCTGCGCTACGTCAATCCCAAGTATCTCAAGAGCGCTCGCCTGCTTGGCCGCACCTATCCGGGGTTGTATGCCGCCGATTCGGTGATCGGCCAATGGCTGCGCACTCGCCCTGCCCTGCTGCAGATCGGCGACACCTTGTTCCTGCACGGCGGTATCGCGGCTGAGAATGTCGACCTGGTGCAGGCGCTGGAGGCCACTAACGCGATGTACCAGGCCTCACTCGGCCTGCCCCGTGAACAGATCAAGGCCGCACCAGACAGCGCACGCCTGTTTGATGGCAAGACCAGTCCGATCTGGTTCCGCGGCTACTTCGACGGGCGCATGGACACGCCGCAGGTGGATGCCCTGCTGAAGCAGTTGAGGCTGAAGCGGATCGTGGTCGGACACACGTCGATGCCGCATGTGAGCACCTTCCACGGTGACCGAATCATCGCGATCGACAGCAGCATCAAGAACGGCGAGAACGGCGAACTGCTGTTCATCGAGGACGGCGCGCTCAGCCGCGGCTTGCTGGATGGTTCGCGGGTGCCATTGGCCGAAGGAGTGATTGGTACGTCGGATTGATGGCGGGGTTGCGAACCATGCGACACATGTCGCACACTTGCGACACCACATCCATCAGGCTGTCGCCATGGTCCGTCCCCCCACCCCCTCCAACGCCGAGCTGGAACTGCTCAAGTGCCTGTGGCGGCTGGACGCCTGCAGCGCACGAGAACTGCACAATGGTATCGCCGCCAGCCTGGACTGGTCCTACTCCTCCACGCGCAAGACGCTGGAGCGGATGGTCGACAAAGGACTGGTGACGGAAACCAGCGAACACGGCCTCCATGTCTACCGCGCCCAGGTCGGCAAGGTCGCCACGCTGGCGGCCTTGAGCGCGGATTTCGCCCGCCGTGTGCTGGAACTGGACGGCGCGTTGCCGGTGCAGGCCTTCGCTGACAGCCGCCTGCTGAGCGAACAGGAACTGCAGCAACTGGAAGCGTTGCTGCACGCCCCCGACCCGGATGACGCCGCATGAGTGCGCTGCCCCCGCAGACCTGGATGTTGCTGTCGCTGGGCAGCGTGGCCAGCGCCGCGCTTGCACTGGCCCTGGGTCGCATGGTGCAGCGGCTGTGGCCGCAGGCGGTGTCTACCCCCGGCGTGTGGTTCGCGGCGTGGTGTCTGGCCGTGCTTCCGCCCCTGCGGTCGGTGCTGCTGGCAGTCTTGGCCCCGGTCCCGCTGGCGGAATTGCCAGTTGCGCTGCCCCTTCCGCTGGCGCTGGACAACCCAGCGGCAACCCTCGATGCAGTCGTCTCGCCTGGGCAGGGCTGGCCCTCACTGGGGGGTGTGCTGATGACGGCCTGGCTGCTGGGTTCGGCCCTGGCGCTGTTGCGCCTGCTCACCGGAAGCTGGGCCGCGTACCGGGTGGTGCGCGACGCATCGGAGGTCATTGACGCGTCCAACTGGCCTGGCCCGACAAGCATGCAGCAGGCGCTTGCCCTGCGCGCACAGGGCATCAAGGTGCGCCTCACGTCACGCGCGATGACCCCGTTCGCCGTGCGCTGGCCGCGACCGACCATCGTGCTGCCTGAAAGTGCGTTGCGCCACTTCAGTGATCTTCAGCTGCGCCTGGTGCTGCGGCATGAGGCCGCGCACCTGGAGTGTGGTGATCCGCAACGCGCCGGCGCTATGGCACTGGTGGGTGCGCTGCTGTGGTTCAACCCCTTCGTGCGGCATATCGCTGCCCGTGTGCAGATGGCCGCCGAGCTGCGCTGCGATGCCATGGCACTGGGTGGCGACGCCGCCGCCGGCCGCAGCTTTGCCGTTGCCTATCTGGGCGCGCTGCGCCTGGCCGGACACGGCAGCGCGCCGAGCCCGGTGACCGCACTGACCCACCGCGACATGGCCGGCCACCAGCTGCGCCTCCAGCACATGCTGCGCGGTGGCAGCGCGCTACGAACTTCGTGGACAGGTCGTGTTGCCGTGCTCGCTGTACTGTTGGTCAGTGGTGCCGTCATCACCGTTGTACAGGCGGCCGTGCTGTCACCGGCTCCGCTGCCGCGGTTGACCACCCTCAGCAGCATCAGCGCGACGATGGCACCGGCATCGATATCTCACCTGGCCGCAGCGGGACAGCGCTTCAGTGCGCCGCTGGCGCAGGTGCGCATCAACAGCCACTTCGGCGACAACGGCGGGATCCGTCAGCGCGCGCACCGTGGCACCGACTTTGCTGCCCGGGTGGGTACGCCGGTGATGGCACCGGCGGATGGCATCGTGTTGGCAGCCACACCCCACTACCCCGAGGGCGATCAGTACGGGACGGTGGTCGTGATTGATCATGGCAACGGTTGGCAGAGTCTGTTCGCGCACCTGGACAGCACCTCGCTGCAGCCGGGCCAGCGTGTGCGGCGCGGTGACCTTGTTGCGCACAGTGGACGCAGCGGGCGCGTGACCGGGCCGCATCTGCACTGGGAGCTGTTGCTCAACGGTGAGCGGGTGGATCCGTTGAAGCACCTGCAGTAGCTGGGATCGCGACAGCGGGGCAAGCCCCGCTCTACGAAAGCCGTTCCCGTCAGCGGGGCAAGCCCCGCTCTACGAGAGACAGGAGGTTGTTGCTTGTTTGCACGTCGCCCTGCCCTGCTGGTGTTGCCCGCATTACTGGCCGCCCCGGCCGCCGCTCAATCACCACCCGCGACCGAACTCGACACCGTGCAGGTGCAGGTCGAGCGCTACGACGCGCGCCGCGATGAGGGTGCCACCCGCATCGTGTTTGATGCGGGCGCGCTGCGCCAGTACGGCGATACCGCCCTGCTGGATGCGCTCAAACGGCTGCCCGGCGTCAGCGTGGTGCCCGGTGCGCCCGGCCGGCCTGGCGGCATCACCCTGCGTGGACTGGGCAACGGATACACGCAGATTCTGATCAACGGGCAGAAGGCACCGCTGGGCTTCGATCTGGATTCGCTGACCCCGGAGATGGTCGAGAAGGTCGAAATTCTGCGCGCGCCTACCGCCGACCTGCGTGGCGAAGCCATTGCCGGAACATTGAACATCGTGCTGGTGTCTGGTGCCGAACGTGATGCCGACACGGTCACCGCGAACTGGAGCGTGAACAACGGTCGCAGCACACCGTCCGTGTCCTGGCAGCGCAGCCGCCGCAGCGAAGGCCACAGCCATACGATCACCACCACTGCCACGCGCCGTGCGTTTCTGGTGGAGGAAGCCGCCACCGAAACCGTGAAGGACGCCACAGGTCAGCCCACGGCGCTCCGCCAGAGCGCACTCCGCGCCAGTGGCACCCGGGAAGCGCTGGTGGTCACTCCCAGTCTTGAGCTCACCTTCGACAACACCGATACACTGGCCCTGCAGGCCTACATCGATGCCAGCCGCTTCCAGCGCCATATCGACATCGACTGGGACACGCAACTGGGCGAGCCGCTGCTGCACACCCGGTACCAGCAGCAGACCACGATAGATCTGATACAGGCCAACGGCAGCGCGGAGTGGACGCATGCGCTGGACGCCGGCGGCAGCTTCAGCAGCAAACTGGCACTGGGGGGCAATCACGAACGCTACCGCTATCGCGAACAGGGCCAGGATGCGCTAGGCCAGCAGAATCTGGACGACCACACCGACGCGCGCCTGAATGTCCGCAACGCCAACAGCACCGGCAAATGGGCACTTTCCTCGCGTGGCCGGCACACCCTGCAGCTGGGTTGGGAAGCCAGTCTGGACCAGCGCGACGAGGAACGGGTCCAGCAATTGCGCCCCATCGCGGGCCTCCCCGGCAGCATCAGCGACCTTTCCTTCGATGCCCAGGTCGACCGGCTGGCGGTGTATGCGCAGGACGACATCGAAATTTCCCCACGCTGGTCGCTGTACCTGGGCACGCGCTGGGAGCACATCAGCACGCGCAGCAGCGGCAGTGGTTTCGATCCTGTCCGGCAGACCGACAGTGTGCTCTCCCCCATTCTGCAGTCACGCTGGAAGCTGCCGGGCGATGGTGATCGTCAACTGCGCCTTGCACTCACGCGCACCTACAAGTCGCCGACGCTGGGCTCGCTGATTCCACGCCCGTACACCTCCACCAACAACCGGCCATTGAACCCAGACGAACAGGGAAATCCGGCCCTGCGTCCTGAACTGGCCAGTGGCGTCGACCTTGCCTACGAAGTGCAACTGAAAAGCGGCATGCAATGGAGCATTGGCGGCTATGCGCGTCGTATCCGCGACGTGGTACTGACCGACACGACATTGCGCAATGGGCGCTGGGTGGCAACGCCTCGCAACGGGGGTTCTGCGCGCAGCTGGGGCGTGGAGATGGATGCGAAAGCACCGTTGGACGCAGTGATCGCGGACGCGCCGGATATCACGCTGCGTGCGAATGCCACCTACAACGCATCGCGGGTGGATGAGGTGCCCGGGCCCGACAACCGGCTGGACGGGCAACTGCGTTTCACCGGTTCACTGGGCGCGGATTATCGGATCGATCCACGCTGGAGTACCGGGGCCAGCTACACGTGGCGCAGCGGCGATGCCACCCGGGTGAGTACCTGGCAGACCGATCTGGAAGGGTGGAATCGCGAGCTGGATGTATATGTGGTTCGTACCTTCGGGCCGCGCAACAAAGTGCGGTTAAGCGTGGGGAACCTGCTGCATCCGGATACGACTTCGGGCCAGCGTCTTTCGGACGATACCGGGACACAGACGCTGCAGCGCGAACGCCGCATCACGCCCACCTGGCGCCTGCAATGGGAGCTGTCGTTGTAG
>JAEXNZ010000032.1 GCA_023439425.1 Pseudomonadota bacterium | reverse complement strand
AAGCACGGTCGTGCAGAGGTTGGGTCCCAAGAAAGGGACTTTCTCGACCTTGCCTTGTTCGGCCAAGTCATGCAGCCGATTGCTCGCCCAGCTGGGAGAGATCCCTAGCTCGACGGCCAGCTCACCGGTCAGGCCTGGACCATCCTCGAGCAGATCCAGTAGGCGCTGGGTCTTCGCCGGCGACACCGCCTGCCCGCGGCCTTGTTTGGGCACCACAGTCGTCTTCCGGCGCGGTCCTGGCACGCGCGCGATGGTGATCCCGGCTTCGGCCAGGTGCTGGCGCGCGGCAGCGTCGGGCTTAGGGCCGTGCGCGTTGGGCCAGATCCGTGCACGGAGCCTGGCGTTGCGGTACGTGTCCGACGTCTGCCAGGCGTATTTGGCCTCGTACAGGCTGACGCTAACTCCATTGAGAAAGTAGGCGTTAGGCATTGTTATCCCTCAGTCGGTCGTCGCCCGCCTGCTTCCCTGCTAACCTGCGGCCCAGGCGGGGAATCCACCCGCAGTTGAAGGAACAACCATGCTTTGCGAGATTTGCAAGAGCATCAAGACTCAACCCCACAGGGATCCTTCGAGCGATCGGACAGAGTTGCGGGGTATCCCTCGCCAGCCGATCGGCCGGGACATCATTCCTCTGGTATGCATCGACTGTGGCACGGAGTGGAGCAGGGTTTTTGACTACTCCACGGATGAAATTACGTGGACGCTCTTGCGTGAAGGTGAGGAATAGCTGACCTGCATCACGCATGGGAGGCCTCCGGCAGGCGCGCCGGCGACTCGACGTCGGCAGGAAGGCCATCGGGCTCTTCTGCAGCTGCAGCATTGGCTTCCTGGGCTGCAGCGACGACTACCCTGGCGATCCGGACGGCGTACACCCGATCGTGTTTCGTGTGTCGGCGCAGTTCCAGCATCGCGCCGGCCAGGTACTCGGCGTCGACGTTGGCCAAGAAGGACAGCAGCGGCCCGCCGAGTGCGCCCCAACTGCAGGTCCAGGCATCGCCATAGCAGGCAATCGCGATGGTGACGCGGCCCCGGCCGTCGCCGCGGTCGTCTAGGTACACGGTGATTGGATCCAGCTTCTCGGAGCGCGGGATGCGCAGGGTGGTGAACTCCGGTGCGGCGCGCAGGGCAGCCACACAGGCGCTCAGCGGGGCCCAGCCTTCCACCGGGGTGGTGCGGGCAATCTCGGCCATGGTCGGCGCGTTGGTACGCTCGTAGGCGCTGGCCACCAGATCACGTGCCTTCTGTTCGATGCGATTCATACCTTCCATCCTTCGTGTTGTGCGGCGAGGCGGTGGAGCTCCGTCTCGTCCATGTCCAGGGCGGCCGCGAGCTTGGATACCTGCCACGGCTGCAGGGCGCGCTTGCCCCGCGATTTCGACAGCCGGGCTCGCAGTGAGTCGGGGCGCAGGCCCACCTGCGGAGCCAGGTGCGTCAGGTAGACGTTCTTGTCCCAGGCCCGCAGCTTTATGGCTCCGGCCAACGTCTTCGGGTCATAGCGGTGCTGGCGGCTCATTGGACTGGCCGCGCATCGCGCGCTGCCCGCCGGATTGTTTCGACCACCGCGGCGCGCAGGGCTGTCTGCCAAGCCGGCACGGCGGTGCCGGTCAGATCCCAGAGCTGGTGCAACCCGGGGCGATCTGCCTCGGTGATGCGTCCGCCGACATCGATGACGGCCATGACCTGGACCTTCTTGGTCAGCGGGTTCTGACGCGGGGCTGGTGCGGGATCTGCATGACCGGGGCATCCACCCCCTGTGTAGTCGAAGCCCAGGCATTCGTCGGACAGGGGAATCACCTGGTCACCCAGGGCGAGCCGCTCCGACAGATAGGCGCGGGCTTCTCCAGCGGTGAGGTTCTGCTCGGTCGAAGTGTTGGAGAACAGGCTGGCCAGCTCCGCATCGCTGAAGCTCTTCAGCGCGTCGCGCACGATCAGGTGCACGTGGAAAGTGGTGTTACCCATGGCTTGACCCTCCAGGCACGCCGCGCCAGATGTAGTCGCCCTTGTCCTCGACGATCTTCGGCTCGCTGGCTTTGCAGTGGCACTCGATACCCACCAGGTGCTCCGCGACCGGCCGCCACCAGTTCCTGGCGATCGCGCTGGGGGTGTGGTTGTCCTCTTCCGCACTCTCCAGGTCGAAGTCCAGCAGCACCTGCTGAGCGTCGGCAGAACTGCAGCGCCTGCCGTTCCGGCTGATGCTGACGTGGTACTCAGGCCCCTTCTGCAGGTCGCCCAGGTCGCTGGCCACCTCAACGGCCGAGATCACGAACAGGCCGCGTTCCAGATGGCCAAACGAACGCCCCTCGAATCCGAGGGTCACCCATGCAGGTGGCGGCGTCAGCTCCACCCAGCCGGTGCCGGCCTTGGGCGCTTTGGGGGTGATGACTGTGGCGGTCACGGGTTACCCGCCTTTGCTGCGTCGTATGCCTTCACCGCGTGGGCGATCGCATACAGCCTCGAGATGAAGTGATAGGTGTAGTCCTCGCATGACCGACCGTACTCCCATACATCCGTGAATCGGAAGTCGCTGAACCAGCCGTCATACCGTTCTGGGTAGACCGGGATGCTTGCTGACCCGTCCTGCCCGGGCACAAAGCTGTCCATGCGTTCCAGCGCTGCCCGGGTGTCACGGTCGCCGCTTTCAACCACCTCGTTCTTGATGTGCTGCCAGAGTTCATCGCGCGCTGCGGCGAAGCCGTTGGCGTCGGCATCCTGGAACTGCATGTAGTCGTCGAAGGTGTCGCGCACAACGCGCTCGAGCAGGTGCTGCTCGAACTGCATCTTTTCACCATCGTTGGCCACGCACTTCTCGGCCCAGTAGCTGGCATTGATGTGCAGGACATCCGGCGCTTCGCCCGGGCGAAGGTCGTGGCGGAAGAACTCGAACATGTCGGCAAGGCGCGTGAACACGGCAGCGCCCATGTCGCCGCTGACAGCCAAGTGGCCAGGCCAAGTGACGATGTCGAACCCGTACACGCTGGTTCCCGGCTTCCGGAAGCGCAGATGGCGGTGCAGCCCGTTGTCCAGCACTACTTCCAGGGTGTGCTCGGCCGTGGTCTTCCGGAAGTCCCGCTCAATCAAGAGGTAGCGGCTCACCTCTTCACCGCCTGCGGCCGCTGCCCCGCGTTGAAGAAGACCGTTGCGTCCGGCCCATTGGCCAGATCGACGCCAACGTGTAAGGGTTGCTTACAGGATTCGCGCCGCAGTTCTACTGGGTTGCCGATCATGCGCTTGAGCCCATTGACCATTTCGACTGCTGTTGAGTCCCAGAAATCATCGTTGCCGTGATCACGCATGTGTTCAGCGAGGCGATCCACGGACTCGCTAAGCGCAGCGCGATCCAACCCTCCGGAATTTCCAGACAGTTCATTCAGCTGCGTCTGGGTAGCCTCCAGCGCGCGCGACAACCAGCGGATGCGGTCTTGCGCGGCGGTGAGGTAGACAATTGCCGGCAGCGCGCCGGCGTTGATCTGGTCGAGGGTCGGGCGCTCGTTCCCGTGCAAGAACACTGCGTTGGCCAAGGCGTCGTCGGTCATCTGACCCAACGCCAGCTCGGCGCGCTCGCATTCGTAGCGGGTACCGTGCGGGTCGGGCTGGCCCGCCTGGGCCCAGAGGGAAGAGGGGGTTGTCGCGGCCCCCGAGTTTTGGGAGTCCGTCATGGTCAGTTGCTCCCGGCGGTACCGGTCCTGGTGCTGCTGGGCAGTTCCAGGGGCTTGGGGCCGCGCGGCGTGGCCGGAATAAAGCCGGTGTTGAGGCTGGGTGCGCCCATGGCGCGCGCTGCAGCCACCTCCACTTGAGCGGAGTTGATGATGGTCTGGGCCACGGTGGAGATCGTCTTTGCCCGTTCCAGATCCATGGGCTTCTCTTCGTCGCGCAGGGCTTCGATGGTGGCGAAGAGGTGGTCGCGGAGATCTTCGATCTTGTTTTTCATTGGGAGTCCTGCGATTTGGCGATCTTGTTGATTCGCCGGTTGAGTACGCCGCGCAGCTGCATCACCTGCTTCAGCGGCTGCGGGTAGTTGTGAATGGAGTTGCGCCGCATGTTCTCGGCGAGGGTGACCAGCTCCAGGCGATCAGCCGTGATTTCCTCGGCCTTGAACGTCTTCATTCCACGGCGGAAGATCACGATGTGGCCCTCCGGTACTGCGCCGTTGGCTGCCTCCCACACCATCACGTGGACTGGTCGCCACCGGTTGATAGGGAAAAGCGCTGGGTCGTCGGTCATCTTTCGCATCAGCACCTTTCGCTTCCTGTCGACCTTCTCGGTACCGATCGGCACGTAGTTCCGCGACTCCTGCGCCGGCCGGCCCTTCTTGAACTGGGTTTCGCGCATGCGGCCCGGAGCCCAACCGGGACGTTTCACGCCCTTGTTCATCGGCGTTTGGCCGGACTTGAAGCGGGAGGCGATGCTTCCTGGCTCCTGCGTCCCGTTCCAGAGCGCGGCGATCGGCTGCGAATCGAAGTCGTCCGCCTTTTTCAGATCCAGCTGCGCAACGCGGCGGTAGACAGCGCTGCGTGGGCGCTTCAGCACGTAGGCGATCAGGAAGGCGGGGAAGCGCGGCCAGTTGAGCCGCAGCGTCTCGTCTTCGTCGGCCGTCCAAGGTTTCCGCGGCGGCAGGATCCCGCGCGACTTCGTCACGACGGCTTCCTGCTGTTGCGGAGCGCCTCCTTCCGGAAGAACTCGCCGTGCTCGATCTTCTTGCCACGCACGCGGAAACCCCAGGTGCCGGCGCGCGGCGGCAGGGTCAGCACGAGAGTCCAGGTACCTTCCGGCTGCAGGCCCTCGGCCAGGGCGATGCGGTGCCAGCCACCGGCGCGACGGAACAGCAGCTGGCCAGCGCCGTACCAGGTCGACGTGTAGGGCTCGGCCGCGATGGCGGACGGGACAGCGTCGGTCAGCAGCGGCAGCGAGCCGTCGTAGGGCCGGTGCTCGAAGTAGCCGCCGCGCAGGATCAGGCTGAAGAAGCTCCAGGGG
>JAEXNZ010000533.1 GCA_023439425.1 Pseudomonadota bacterium | reverse complement strand
CTGCGTGGCTGCGAACGGGTCGGGCACCGCGAAGCCACGCAGGGCGTGGCTCTACGGGATCCGGTCAATCAATCTCCGGTGCCCAGGAACGCAAACGGCTCCGACGGCGTGAACTGCGCCAACGCATCACCGGCAAACACATTGCGCTGATCCTTGCCCAGGTCCAGCTTCAACACCTTGCCGGTCTCCTGGCTGAAATCCACCTTGTTCAGATCCACCCAGAACGTGTTCGGGGTCAGCGCGCTCTCAAAGAAATAAAACTTGCGCTTGTGATCGGCCACGGTGCGCCAGCGCGTGGAGGAAATGTTCGGCTCCTCCGGCGTGGTGATGCCGAACGGCACCGACGCATTGCGGATCACACTGAACACGCTGGCCAGCGCCTCGACCGGGTCCTCGGCCTTCGGAATGGCATTGATGTAGAACTTGGCCCGCGCGAAACGATCCGACGCACGGTTGGTGCCAGGCAGCATCACCGTTCCGCCGATCTGCTGCCAGTAGGTATTGAGCGCGAGTTGGTGATCGAATTTCGGCGAGTTGGTCATCACCTGGTACTGCCGTCCGTGATGGATGACCTGCTTGCCGCCGATGTACTCGACGATGGCACTGTCACCGCTGGCATCGGACATCGACAGGTGCAGCGTGGCCGTTCGATCCGTTCCCGGCAGCTTATCCGTGACCAGCGTGTAGGGCTCACGCTCCAGCGCCTTCACTGCCTCATCCACCGTGGCGAAGTTGTCCAGCACATACTGCGCCCACAGCGAGATAGCCAGCCCCGGCTTGCCATTGCCGCGCTGCGGATACTCCGACTCCACCAGCCACAGCACGTTGGCCGAAAGGCCTTTTTCGTTGAGACCGTCAGTGGTGGAAATGTCGTAACCACTGGCAATCACGCTGCCGTACTTCGCGGTCCACTCGATGGAATTGCGCCCGGCCTGGCCATCACGCTGCATGCCGCGAGGGAACACCCACAGATTGGTGGCGACGTCCTCTTTCCAATCCATCGAACGTGCGGTGATCACATCGTCATTCGCGCCCAGGTACACCACACGTGTGCAGGCATCGGCCTGACCGGCCAGCAGAGACAACGAAAACGCCAGCAACGCCGGCCGCAACGACCACATCGAACGCATGGCAACACCTCCTTTGACGGGGAAACTCAGTAGCGCCACTCCACGCCCAGGCCCGGACCGGCCAGAGTGAGATCCAGATCCACGCCGGGGCTGATCTCGCGCAACGACAGCGAGCGATAGCCCAGCCGCAGCCAGCTGTGTTCGGTCATGCGCAGGCCGTAGCTGGCCATCAGGTCCCAGGCCACCTCATCGCCGGCGCTGCCCAGCGCCCACACCGTGATGCCCTGGCGCTCAGTGAACACCCAGGCCATGCGGACACCTAGCACGGGATCCACCCAATCGCGCGAAACGGATGCATCGCGGCCCAGCGCAGGTACGTCGACTTCGCCACGCAGCTGCCAGTAGCGCGCGCCAGCGATGGCGTCCATCCGGAATACGGGGTCGTCAATGAAGCGGTACTGGCCCATCAGCGAGCCGGTCACGATGCGCGTCTGCAGATTGGCATCCAGACCTACGCGTGGTACCTGCGCGGTTTCACTTGTGTCCACCCAGGTCAGGTCGGAGAGCACTCCCCAACGTCCACGACGCAGGTCGATGATGGCCATCGCGGCCATGTCCAGATGCTCGAGGGTGTCGCTGAAAGACTTGTGCACCGACACCGGCGGCAGCGGCCCCAGCTGCGCGTCGCCTTCCAGACTGGCTCCCCACACATAGGGCACGACGCTGACGCGCCATGCATCATCCTGTGCAAATGCCGCCGAAGGCAGCAGCAACCACGGCAGCAATCCATACCGGCGCATCAGCGGTCCTCGGGGGGAAGGAACGAAGGCAGTGCCGGATCATCACAACGCATGCACGGTGATGAGGGGGTGAACCGTGCGTGTCAGCGCTCCACCGGCAGCGTCACCACGAAGCGCGCGCCGCCACCTGCGGCCTCTTCCACCGCAATGCTGCCGGCGTGACGCAGCATGATTTCCCGCGCCAGATACAGCCCCAGGCCACTGCCGCTGCCGCTGGGGCGCAGGCGATGGAACGGCTCGAAGATGGATTGCCGTGCCTGTTCGGGCACGCCATCGCCTTCATCGCTGACCGACAGCACTCCGCCCGGTTGCAGCGCCACCGCTACCAGCCCGTGCCCCCCCCCATGCGCGATGGCGTTCTGCAGCAGGCCGCTGATCACGCGATGCAGCGCATCGGGATCGCCGCGCACCCACACGGGTGCTTCCGGTGCGTCCACTTCGAATTCATAGCCGGCATCCACCACCAGCGGCGCGACATCGGCGGCCACTTCGCGGGTCAGCGCGGCCAGATCGATGCGCTGCTGCTGGCTGCGATGACGATCCAGCCGCTGCAGGTCGAGCAGCTGTTCTGCGATGTTGCTCAAACGGCCGAGATCACGCTGCAGGCGTGCGCGAACCGTGCCGGGCGGCAGGTCGCCAATGCGCGTGGCCAGAATGGCGATGGGCATGCGCAGCTCGTGTGCGGCACCGACCAGGAAGCGGTCCTGGGCGTCGTAGCTTTCGCCGATGCGGCGCACGGCCGCGTTGAAGGCATCCACCAGCGGCACGATCTCACGCGGCACCGCGTGCGTATCCAGCCCTCGCCCGCGCTCGCTGATTTCAATGGCCGCCGCCTGCGCGGCGACCCGGTTCACGCCGCGCAGTGAGCGGTGGATGGCCCATGGGGCTACCACCAGGGTAATGGCCATCAGCGGCAAGGTGATCCAGCCGCCGAGATAGCCAATGATGACCAGCAACTGCCGCCAGAAGCCGCGCTGCGGCATACCGCCGACCATGACGTGCACCCGGCCTTCGTCCCGATCCGACACCCACACGCGCATCGCCAGGTCCATTCCACGGCTGCGGGTGCGCACGTCGGTGGGCTCCACATGGGCCAACTGCTCGACCAGCGGGCGGTACACCTCGGGGACGTTGCCATGCTCGATGCGATGGCCCTGCTCGTCGGCAGCAGCAAACCAGAAGGTTGTGGTTCTATCGGGCACCGCCTCATCCACGGTCGGCCAATCCACCTGCAGGGCGTCGCCTTGCAGCGTGATCGCATCGGCAACCAGCTCACTGGTGTTCCAGTCGATGTAGGCGGTGCTGCGGTCGCCATAGACCAGCGCAATGCCGGTCAGCGCGATGATCACCATCGCCACCTGGATCAGGCAGATTTTCCAGGCCAGGCTGAAACTCAGCGAGCCGGGTTTGAGGAATTTCATGGCACGTCCTTGAGCAGATACCCGATGCCGCGCATCACGTGGATTTCCACCCGCGCATCGGCTTCGGCCAGCGCCTTGCGCAGCTTGGACACATGCGCGTCGAGCGCGTTGGATTGAATGGCGTCGTCGAAACCGTACACGGCTTCCTGCAGCGCTTCGCGCGCCACCGTGCGGCCC
>JAEXNZ010000389.1 GCA_023439425.1 Pseudomonadota bacterium | reverse complement strand
CGCCGAGGCTGCCGAAGAAGGCCGCGCCGAACGGACGCACGAAGAAGCCGGCGGCGAAGGCCAGCAGGGCGAAGATCATGCCCGTGGTTTCATTGACGCCACTGAAGAACTGCTTGGCGATGATCGCGGCAAGCGACCCGTAAAGGAAGAAGTCATACCACTCGAACACCGTGCCGAGGCTCGATGCAAAAATGACTTTCTTGTGTCCCTTGGTCAGGGACCCCGCGGGATCGTGCGCGGTACTGGATGTGCTGGACATGAGACGCTTCCCCTCCGAAGCATGGTGGTGTGCCGGCGTTTCGCCGGCATTTTTTTGTAATTCCGGGTCTTGCCCGGCAAACACTTAGAAACTGTATTTCGTAGTGAACTGCACGCGGTTGATGTCGCCCTTGCGGCCGTCTTCAATTTCGCGCACGCCGTACATGTACTCCGCACCGATATCGACCTTGGGCATCGGCGTATAGAAGATGTTGCCGCGGATGCTCTGCACGCTCTTGGTCACCAGCGGGCCGAGGCTGCCATCGTTGTCGTAGTCGCTGCGGGCGTAGATCAGGTTGGTGCGCAGCTTCGGGGTGAAGGCATGCCGCCAACCGACATAACCGGCCAGCACGCCCGTGGGGTTGAGTTCGTCGCGCGCCACGTCATAGGCGGTATCGGCGGTGACACCCAGACCGACATAGCGGGCGATGCCTTCGCCGCCGCTGATCTGGTAATGCAGGGTGTCGCTGTCGGCCATCACCCACTTGCCGCCCAGGGTCAGGCCGCCGCCGATCTTGTCGGCATCCGCGCCGCTGGCCTGGTTGTCGACCTTGAGCTGGCGCACGATGGCACCGACACCGAAGGTGCCCCAGTCGCCCTTCCAGCCATAACGTGCTGTCAGGTCTGGCAGGCTGCCGCGGTCGGAGTTGCTGGACGCATTGGTCCATGCCCCGGTGACGGGATTGCGGGTGCCGGTCAACACCGTGGTTTCCGGGTTCTCCAGCGCGATGCTGAAGCCGCCGTTGGTGTAGCGGATCTGGGTCTGGCGCACGAACAGCACGCCGTCGGTGGGACCGACGAAGTCGGCCGCTTCCGGCAGCGACGCCGCGTCCATGAAGTTCGACCAGGTCTGGCCCGCCAGCCACTTGTTCCAGTACATGTAGGCGTGGCGCAGGGTCACGCCGTAAGTATTGGTGGCGGTCTGGTTGCCCAGCGAGTTGCCGAAGAAATCCATTTCGAAGAACGCACCGGCCTTGTTGCCCGATTCGCTCACGTTGTCGATGCCCAGGTTGAAGCGCGAGAACTTGGCGTGGGCGTTGAAGTCCACGTCCGACTTCTCGCCGCTGCCACCCGCACCGGCGACCGGAGTTTGACCCGGCAGGTACAGCGCGCGACCGGTGGCGTCGTCGGCCAGCTGACCGTCGCCGGTCTGGGTGGCGAGGAAATCGGCCTTGATGAAGCCGCCAATTTTGACCGTGGTGCCCGGCGCTGCGCCCGGCGTAATGGTGGTGACCTGGATCGGCTGCTTGCCGGCCGGTACTGCCGGCTTCTGCTCGGCCTGCACCGTGCGCACGGCGGTGACGTCCTGCTGGGTCTGGGTGATCTGGGTCTGCTGCTGTTGCTGCGACGACAGCAGCAGCTGCACCTGGCGTTCCAGTTCAGCGACGCGCGCCTCCAGTGCCTGCTCTTTGGCGGTCTGCGCGAACGCCATGCCGGGCGCAACCAGAGCGACCAGCAAGCAGGTCGCCAGGGGTTTGCGCACGGTCTTCAACATACGGGTACTCATGTTGCCCTCTCTCCCGGGTGGCAAAGTGATCGCCGCGTGTGGGGTCACGGTCGAGCCGAGCGTGCGGCCGGCTGACGCACCCTGGCTATTCGCCATTGGTCGAAGGCAGGAGGTCGCCGGGAGCCTTGTGCCACCTGGCATGCCTCGTTTTACGACCAAGGTCTAACCGTCGGGGTAACGCGGGGTGCGGTGGATGCGGCAAACTGACGGGGAACATTCGCGGGTTATGCTGCAAACGCACAACCCAAGTCCACGTGCAAGTGAGGGTGCCATGGCTGATCTTTACCCCGTCAAGGCGGACGTTGCCGCCAAGGCGCGCATTGACAAGAACTCCTACCAGCAGCTCTACAAAGAGTCGGTGGAGAACCCCGACGCGTTCTGGGGCAAGGCCGCGCAGCGGCTGGACTGGTACACCGCGCCCAAGACGATCAAGAACGTCAGCTACCAGCTGGACGATTTCCGCATCAAGTGGTTCGAAGATGGCGAGCTCAACGCCAGCGTGAACTGCCTGGACCGGCATCTGGACGCGCGCGGCGACAAGATCGCGCTGCTGTTCGAACCGGACAGCCCGGACGCACCGGCCAAGGGCGTGACCTACCGGGAGCTGTATGAGCGCACCTGCCGCCTGGCCAATGCGCTGCGCAGCCTCGGCGTCAAGAAGGGCGACCGGGTCACCATCTACCTGCCGATGATCGTCGATGCCGCCGTCGCCATGCTGGCCTGCGCGCGCATCGGTGCCATCCACTCGGTGGTGTTTGGTGGCTTTGCGCCGAATTCGATTGCCGACCGCGTGATCGACTGCGGCAGCAAGCTGATCATCACCGCCGACGAAGGTCTGCGCGGCGGCCGCAAGATTCCGCTCAAGGCCAACGTCGATGCAGCGCTGAAGATTCCGGGCACCACCACCGTGGAAACCGTGCTCGTGGTGCGCCATACCGGCGGCGCGGTGGACATGCAGGCTCCGCGCGACCGCTGGTTCCACGACGTGGTCGACCCGCAGCCGGCACAGTGCGAGCCGGAACGCATGAACGCGGAAGATCCGCTGTTCATCCTGTACACCTCCGGTTCCACCGGCAAGCCGAAGGGCGTGCTGCACACCACCGGCGGCTACCTGCTGTATGCGGCCTACACGCACGAGTCGGTGTTCGACCTGCGCGAGGACGACATCTACTGGTGCACTGCCGACGTGGGCTGGGTCACCGGCCACAGCTACATCGTGTACGGTCCGCTGGCCAATGGGGCAACCTCGCTGATGTTCGAGGGCGTGCCGAACTACCCGGACACCTCGCGCTTCTGGCAGGTGATCGACAAGCACC
>JAEXNZ010000464.1 GCA_023439425.1 Pseudomonadota bacterium | reverse complement strand
GGTTTCCGCTTCTCGGCCAAAGTTCCGCGCAGCCTCGTCCAGGGGCATGACCTCGCTGCAGTCGCCGCACGTGCCGATGGCTTCATTCAGGGGATTACCGCCCTGCAGGATCGGCTTGGCCCTCTGGTCTGGCAGTTCGGCGAGCAGCACCCGGCCGGAGCACAGGAATTCGACCGTCTGCTGGAGGGCCTGCCACGCGAGGCCGAGGGACGCGTGCTGCAGCACGCGCTTGAGGTGCGCAATCCGAGCGCTTGGACCCACGAGCTGATCGCGGTGGCGCGCGCCCATCGCGTGGCGTTGGTGTACAGCGGCTCGGCAGACTACCCCAGCCATGCCGACCCCACTGGCCCCTTCATCTATGCGCGGCTGATGCAGTCACGCGCCAACCTGCGCGCCGGTTACCCGCAACACGAGCTCGAACAATGGGCGCTGCGTGCGATGCGCTGGGCGCGCGGCGAGGACAATCCCGACCTGCCGCATCTCGGCCACGAGGTAACCCCCGCAGCCTCGCGCGAGGTCTACATCCTCTTTATCGGTGCCGCGAAGAAACGCAATCCCGGCGCGGCGATGGCGCTACGCGATCAGCTGCGCAGCGTGGGCGGGTAATCGCGGTCACCGCCGGGACAGGCTCTGATCCACTTTCCACAGCAGCGCGCCGAACGCAGTGAAGGCCAGCGCCATTGTCGCCACGTTGCCCAGAAAGCCCTTCCACCCCAGTACCGGCCAGTCCAGGAACGGATAGGGATACTGCCCGTTGCGATGCCCCAGCAACAGCGCCCACCCCAGATAGACCACCGGCACCAGCAGCGCGAGCAGCAGTTGCCGCCAGTGCAGCCCGCCATGCTCGCCCAGCACCCAGCCCAGCAGGTACAGCACCGGGACCGCATAATGCAGGCCGATGTCGGCCCACCACTGCGCTCCCTGCGGGTGCCAGAGCGCGCGCAGCAGCAGCACATAGACCAGTCCGGTGATGGCGATGTACAACGCCACCGCGGCGCGCGGACCGGGACCGGCCACCCCGCCCGCATCGCCGCTGGCACGCGCCACACAGACGATGGCCACGCCGATGTTGCTGAGAACGGTGAAGTACCCCAGGAAGCGCCACGCCGCACTGCCCACACCGCCAAGACCGCTGCCGGCAGGCATCAACAGCACGAACTGCAGCACCAGCGACAACAATGCGACCAGGGCGGTCAGCCCGGCCAGATACCGGGCCATGGTGGAAGGTGCGCGCATGGTGTTCCTCGGGAAGGTTAACGCGCACAATACTCGCATGCCGATGACCGATACCCGCAAAGCGCTGCTGCAAATCCATTTCTGTGTGCTGTTGTGGGGCGTCACGGCCATCCTCGGCGTCCTGATCAGCCTGCCCGCGCTGCCCCTGGTGTGGTGGCGCATGCTGCTGGTGGTCGCGATGCTGGCGCTGCTGCCACGGGTCTGGCGCGGCCTGCGCCAGCTCTCCCCCACCCTGCTGGCCGGTTACTGCGGGGTCGGCGCGCTGGTCGCGCTGCACTGGCTCACGTTCTACGGTGCCGCGAAACTTGCCAACGCCTCGGTGGCGGCGACCTGCATCGCGCTGGCCCCGGTGTTCACCGCCGTGATCGAACCGTGGGTGGCCAAGCGCCCGTTCCAGCTGCGCGAACTGGCGTTCGGCATTGCGGTGCTGCCGGGCGTGGCCCTGGTGGTCGGCGGGGTGCAGGACGGCATGCGTCTGGGCGTACTGGTGGGGGCGCTGTCGGCGCTGCTGGTCGCCGTCTTCGGCTCGCTCAACAAGCGTCTCGTCAGCCACGCAGACCCACTCACCGTGACCGCGGTGGAACTGGGCGCGGGTACGCTCACCCTGACTGTGCTGGCACCGCTGCTGCCGTTCCTGCTGCCGGCGCTCGCAAGCCCGTTGTGGGTCGTGCCCAACCTGCGCGACAGCCTGTTGCTGCTGACCCTGGCCGGCGTCTGCACATTGCTGCCGTTCGCGCTGGCGCTGGTGGCCCTGCGCCACCTCAGCGCGTACACCGTGCAGCTGGTGACCAACCTGGAGCCGGTCTACGCCATCGTGCTGGCGGTGGTACTGCTGAACGAGCAGCGCGAACTCACGCCGCTGTTCTATGCCGGCGTGGCGATCATCGTTGGTGCCGTGTTCCTGCATCCGTTGTTGAACCGGCGCAAGCCGGTGCAGCATCCGGAGATTCTGGGGACGGCTGAGGCGCGGAACATCGCGGAGTGAGGCGTAGAGCCGGGCTTGCCTGGCTGCTCGACCATTTGGGCGGTTCAGCGGGGCAAGCCCCGCTCTACCTCGTAGGCCAGTACCAGGCGGGGGCGTCGAGCAGCCCCTGGCCGCGCAGTGTGGTGCGGCTCATCTGCTTTTCCAGCGCGATCAGGTTGCAGTCCGGCGCTTCCTCCAGCACAGCAATCAAACGGCTGGCGTGCGACACCACCCACAACTGACTGCGTCCGGCGGCACCGATGATCAGCCGTCCCAGCGCCGGCAACAGGTCCGGATGCAGGCTGGTCTCGGGCTCGTTGAGCACCATCAGCGGTGGCGGCCGCGGCGTGTGCAGTGCCGCCAGCAGCAACAGATAGCGCAGCGTCCCGTCAGACAGCTCGGTCGCCGCCAGCGGGCGTAGCAGTCCCGGCTGGTGGAACTTCAGTGACAAGCGGCCATCATGCTCGTCGATTCGTACCTGCGCACCGGGAAACGCGTCGTCCAGCGACTGTTGAAGCGCGTGCCCGTCGCCACTTTCGACAATGGTCTGCCACGCGGACGCAAGGTCATGCCCGTCGTGACTCAGCACGGGTGTACGGGTGGCCAACCACGATTGGCGGGCGGGCGCATCACGGTCGGTCCGCATGTGGTCGTAGAAGCGCCAGCTGCGCAGGGCTTCGCGCAGACTCAGCACCTCCGGCATGCGCTGTGGATCGGCCACCTGGGTGAACAGGCTTTCGAATGGCGAAAGATGCGCCTCCATGACCTCCCATCCGCGCCCCTGCCTACGACGCACCATTCCCCCCTGTCGCTCCACCAGCACATTGCTGCTGCGCAGGAACGGACCCGCCCACACCGACTCGCACTTGATCTGGGGGTCCAGCGAGAACATCGACGCATGCGGTGTCGGGTAACCCAGGTCAATGGCGTAGCCAAATTCGTCACCGGCAAAACCCAGTCGCAACGCCACCGACTGCAGCCGACGCGCAGGCCCCTCCACCGCGACCTCGCCCTCGCGCATGCCGCGTGTGAGCGTTTCAGGCCCCGCCCACAGCACCGACCCCAACCCGCCTTCGTGCGCGAGTGCCGCCGTTACCCCCTGGCGTGCGGTGTCCGCCAGCAGCCGAAGCGCGCGGTACAGGCTGGACTTGCCGCTGCCGTTGTCACCGACCACCAGGTTGAGGCGCGCCATCGGGATCACCAGATCCTGCAGCGAGCGATAGTTGGAGACGGCGAGGGTCTGCAGCATTCGATCAGTCCAGCCGGGCAAGCCCGGCTCTACGCTACCACGACGCGATCGCGGCCGCTGCGCTTGGCCTGGTACAGCGCGGCGTCGGCGCGGGACACGGTCTGATCGACGCTGTCGCCTGCCTTGTGCGCGGCCACGCCGATGCTGATCGTCACCGGGAAGCCCAACGGCAGCTCCGCCACCGCCATGCGCAGGAAGTCGCACTGCAGTTCGGCGGTGCGCAGGTCGGTGTCGGGCATCAACACCACGAACTCCTCGCCACCGTAACGCGCCGCCATGCCACGTCCGGAGAAATGCGCGCGCAACAGCACACCCAGCTCGGCCAGCACCCGGTCGCCGGTGGCATGGCCGTGGAGGTCGTTGATCTGCTTGAAGTGATCGATGTCCACCAGCGCAACGGCGGTCTGGCGCGGCTGGCCATCGGCGTCCAGCAGCGAGGCCTCCAGCGCCACCGACATGGCGCGGCGGTTGGGCAGGCCGGTCAGTACGTCGGTGCGGCTCTGTTCGGCCAGATCGGCGTTCTGCGCCAGCAGCAGGTCGTGATACTCGTTGAGCAGCCGCTCGTAGTCTTCGCGCTCCAGCATGTGGCTCTGGATGTCCTGGGCGAAACGACGCAGCTCCATCACCAGCATCACCTGCCGCGACAACGCCGCCAGCGCTTCGGTCTGATCGGTATCCAACTGGTGCGGCTGCGGGTCGAACACGCACAGCGTACCCAGCGGGTAGCCTTCGTTGCTGATCAACGGCGCACCGGCGTAGAAGCGCACATGCGGTGCGCCGGTGACGATGGGGTTGTCGTGGAAGCGCTCATCGATGCGCGCATCCTCGATCACCATCACCTGCCGCGGCTGCAGGATGGCGTGACCACACATGGATTCAGCACGCGGCAGTTCCGCCGCCTCGGTGCCCTGGATGGACTTGAACCACTGCCGCTCGGCGTCGATCAGGGTCACTGCGGCCATGGACGTGCCGCACACCGCCTTGGCGATGGTGACCAGGTCCTCGAAGGATTTCTCCTTGTCGGTGTCGAGGATGCGGTAACGGTACAGCGCGTCCAGGCGCAGCGCCTCGTTGGAAGGCTTCTCGGGCTTGATCATGCAGCGGGTCGAAATCCGGGAGCTGGCCGCAGTCTAGTCCGAATCGCGTGACGGGGCGTGAGCGCCCCGTGCACGTCCGCCACCGGACTACCAGTCGAGCTGCTTGGGCAGCAGACCCTTCAACTCGGCATCGGTCAGGTTGCGCCACTGACCGGGCTTGAGCGCACCGATCTTGATGTTGTCGATGCGCACCCGGCGCAGTTGGGTGACCCGGTAACCGAACGCGGCGGCCATCAGGCGGATCTGCCGGTTCAGGCCCTGCTCGAGGATGATGCGGAAACCAAATTTGGCAATGCGCGAGGTCCGGCACGGCAGCGTGGTTTCATTGTGGATGCGGACGCCGCGGGCCATGCCACGCAGGAACTCGTCGGTGACCGGCTTGTTCACCGCCACCAGGTACTCCTTCTGGTGGCCGTTCTCGGCGCGCAGGATCTGGTTGACGATGTCGCCATTGCTGGTCATCAGAATCAGGCCTTCCGAATCCTTGTCCAGGCGACCGATCGGGAAGATGCGCTGCTCGTGGCCGACGAAGTCGACGATGTTGCCCTTGACCGCGCTTTCGGTGGTGCAGGTCACGCCCACCGGCTTGTTCAGCGCGATGTAGACGTGGCGGCGGCCGCCACCCTTCTTCGCCTCGCGGGCGCGCAGCGGCTGGCCGTCGACAAGGACGACGTCGCCTTCACCGACCACCGCACCGGTGCCGGCGGCGATGCCGTTGACGGTGACGCGGCGTTCGCCGATCAGGCGGTCGGCTTCACGCCGGGAACAGAAGCCGGTTTCGGCGATGTGTTTGTTGAGTCGGGTGGTCATCCCGCCATTATCCGGGAAAACAGCGTGCCGGGCGTGGCCGGGCACTACCCGGCGTCATAGACCTGGTTGCGCCCGGCGCGCTTGGCGCTGTACATGGCGTGGTCGGCGCGGCGCAACAGGCCGGCCAGGTCGTCGCGGCCCGGGTGCCACACCGCCAGGCCAATGCTGGCTGTCAACGCCAGGCCCTCAAGCCCCAGCGTGGGCGACACGTCCGCGACCTGCTGGCGTACACTTT
>JAEXNZ010000386.1 GCA_023439425.1 Pseudomonadota bacterium | reverse complement strand
CTACTACTACAACTTCTGGAAGGACAAGCAGCATGAGCGCGGCCTGTGGCGGCGCACCACGCTGGACGAGTACCGCAAGCCGGCCCCGAAGTGGGAAACCGTGCTGGACCTGGACGCGCTGAACAAGGCCGAGAACGAAAACTGGGTGTGGCACGGGGCCGAGTGCCTGCGTCCGGACTACAGCCGCTGCCTGATCGCGCTGTCGCGCGGCGGGGCCGACGCCGACGTCACCCGCGAGTTCGACCTGACCAGCAAGAGCTGGATCAAGGACGGCTTCTTCCGTCCCGAATCCAAGGGCGGGCTGGGCTGGATCGATCGCGACACGGTGTTCGTCTACACCGATTTCGGCGACGGCAGCATGACCACCTCCGGCTACCCCCGCGTGGCCAAGCTGTGGAAGCGCGGCACGCCGATGAGCAGTGCCAGCGTGGTGTATGAGGGCAAGGCCGATGACATGTACATCGCCGCCCTGCATGACGACACGCCGGGCTTTGAGCGCAACCTGGTCAGCCGCACCCTGGCCTTCTACAACAACGAGCTGTACCTGCGTGGTGACGACGGCAAGCTCACCAAGATCGACGCGCCGAACTCGGCAGAGAAGGGCCTGCGCAAGCAGTGGCTCACTCTGGAGCTGCGCGAGCCGTGGACCGTGGGGGGCAAGACCTACACCGCAGGTTCGCTGCTGATCACCAAGCTGGACGACTTCATTGCCGGCAAGCGCGACTTTGAGGTCCTGTTTGCCCCGACCGACACCACCTCGCTGGCCGGTTCGAGCTGGACCAAGAACCACCTGGTGCTGAACGTGCTGGACGACGTCAAGAGCCGCCTGCAGGTGCTCACCCCGACCGCCACCGGCTGGGAGAAGAGCGACTTCGTCGGCGCGCCGTCGTTTGGCACCGTGGCCGTGGCTGCGGTGGACGCAGACGAAAGCGATGCGGTGTGGATGACCGTCACCGACTACCTGACCCCGACCACGCTGGCGCTGGCCGAGATCGGCAAGCAGCCGGAAGTGCTCAAGACCATGCCGGCGTTCTTCGATGCCGAGGGCAAGGTGATCGAGCAGCACTTCGCCACCAGCAAGGACGGCACCCGCGTGCCGTACTTCGTGGTGCATGCCAAGGACATGAAGCGGGATGGCTCCAACCCGACGCTGCTGTATGGCTACGGCGGCTTTGAGATCTCGTTGACCCCGTCGTACTCCGGCGGCATGGGCCGGGCCTGGCTGGAAAAGGGCGGTGTATATGTGGTCGCCAACATCCGCGGCGGCGGCGAGTATGGCCCGCGCTGGCACCAGGCGGCGCTGAAGCAGAACCGCCACAAGGCCTATGAGGACATGGCTGCGGTTGCCCGCGACCTGGTCACCCGCAAGATCACCTCGCCGAAGCACCTGGGCGTGCAGGGTGGCAGCAACGGTGGCCTGCTCACCGGCAACATGCTCACCCAGTACCCGGAACTGTTCGGTGCGGTGGTGATCCAGGTGCCGCTGCTGGACATGAAGCGCTACAGCCACCTGCTGGCCGGTGCCTCGTGGATGGCCGAGTACGGGAACCCGGACACGGCGGACTGGTCTTACATCCAGACCTTCTCGCCGTATCACCTGTTTGACCCGAAGAAGTCGTACCCGCCGGTGCTGTTCACCACCTCGACCCGCGACGACCGCGTCCACCCGGGTCATGCCCGCAAGATGGCGGCGAAGATGATCGAGGCGAACAAGGACGTGACCTACTACGAGAACATCGAGGGTGGTCACGGCGGTGCGGCGAACAATGCGCAGGCCGCGCACATGTCGGCGCTGGCGTACAGCTTCCTGTGGGAGCGTCTGAAATAAACCGGCGTGCCAACCAACGGTTGGCACCTATCGGCGGGTAGCCACCGACCGTTGGTCGGTGGACATCTCCGGGTGGTGGGGCGTTTCGTTGGCTCCACCCCATTTTGAACGCCGCGCAGCGATGCGCGGCGTTTTTTTACGTCAACCCCAGCGTTCCAAACCCCGTCGAATACGCGCCACCGCTTCCTGCAGCCGCGGAATCTCCTGCGTGTACGCCAACCGCACATGCTGGTTCGCGCGGTAATGCCCGAAATCCAGCCCCGGCGTAAACGCCACGTGCTCGGTTTCCAGGAAATGCGCGCAGAACGCCTGCGCATCATCGGTGAACGCACTCACATCGCAGTACAGATAGAACGCCCCCTGCGGCTCGACTTCGATGCGGAAGCCCAGCTCCCGCAACGCCGGCAGCAGGTAATCGCGCCGCGCCTGGAAGGCATGCCGGCGCTGCTCGAAGATCACCATCGTTTCCGGCTCGAAGCAGGCAAGGGCCGCGTGCTGGGCAATGCTGGACGCGCTGATGTACAGGTTCTGCGCCAGCTTCTCCAGCTCCGGCACGGCCTGCGGCGGAGCCACCAGCCAGCCCAGCCGCCAGCCGGTCATGCCGAAATACTTGGAGAAGCTGTTCAGCACGAAGGCGTCGTCGTCCACCTGCAGCACGCTCGGTGCGTCCATGCCGTAGGTGAGGCCGTGATAGATCTCATCCACCACCAGATGCCCGCCGCGTGCCTTCAACGCCTGCGACAGCCCGGCCAGCTGCCCGGCATCGAGCACGGTGCCGGTCGGGTTGGCCGGTGACGCCACCAGCGCGCCGACGCTGGCGGCGTTCCAGTGCGTGTCGACCAGTTCCGGGGTGAGCTGATAGGCGGTCTGCGGGCCCACCGGCACCAGCTGCGCCGCGCCTTCCACCAGACGCAGGAAATGCCGGTTGCACGGGTAGCCCGGGTCGGCCAGCAGCCAGTGCTGGTCAGGGTCCACCAACAGGCTGCTGGCCAGCAGCAGTGCGCCGGAGCCGCCGGGCGTGACCAGCACGCGTTCCGGGTCCAGGTCCACGTTGTAGCGTTGACCGTAGAAGCCGGCGATGGCGGCGCGCAGCGCGGGCAAGCCGCGCGCGGCGGTGTAACGGGTGTGCCCGGCCGCCAGCGCCGCCTGGCCGGCACGCACGATCGGCTCGGCGGTGGTGAAGTCCGGTTCGCCGATCTCCAGATGGATCACATCGTGGCCGGCCTGCTCCAGCTGCTGTGCACGCGCCAGCAGGGACATGACGTGGAACGGGGCGATGTCGCGGCTGCGTCGGCTGTAGCCTGCCGGGGGCGAAGAGATGCTCATGGCCCTGATGATAGGCGCTGGCGGCCGCCCGCGGCTTGCCCCGCGCTGTCCGTGCAACCACACTCACGGGACAGGGATGCCATTGCAATCACCCGAAAGGACCCAATCTTGTGAAACCTGCCCTCTGCTTACTGGTAGCCAGTCTGATGACCTCCACCGCGAACGCTGCCCCCGTGCTGACCCCGCCTGACGCCGAGAAGCGCCCGCATACGGTGAAGGCTCCGTTCGGGGCGTCCCGTAGCGATGACTATTACTGGCTGCGCGACGACAAGCGCGAAGACAAGGCGATGCTGGCCTATCTGAATGCGGAAAACGCCTACACCGACCAGGTGATGGCCCCGCTCAAGCCGCTGGAAGACACGCTGTACAAGGAAATCGTCGCCCGCATCAAGCAGGACGATTCCAGCGTGCCGGCGCGTGATCGCGGCTACTGGTATTACACGCGTTTCGAGACCGGCAAGGACTACCCCATCCAGGCGCGCCGCAAGGGCAGCATGGATGCACCGGAGGAGATCCTGCTGGACGTCAACCAGATGGCCGAAGGCAAGAACTACTTCAATGTCGGCGACGCCGACGTCAGCCAGGACAACCACCTGCTGGCCTGGGCCGAAGATGACGTCGGTCGCCGCCAGTACGTGATCCGCTTCAAGGACCTGCGTACCGGCGAGGTACTGCCGGACCGGATCGAGAATGTGTCTCCCAATGTGGTATGGGCCGATGACAACCGCACCCTGTTCTACGTGGAGAACGACCCGGAAACCCTGCTTACCGTGCGGGTGAAGAAGCACGTTCTGGGTACCCCGACCCGCAGCGACGTGCTGGTGTACGAAGAGAAGGATGACAGCTTCTACATGGGCATCGGCCGCACCCGTGACGATCGCTTCCTGACCATCGAACTGGACAGCACGGTCAGCTCGGAGACCCGCTTTGCCCCGGCTGCCGATCCGCAGACCTTCAAGGTGCTGGCACCGCGCGCACGCGACGTGGAATACAGCGCCGATCATTTCGGCGGCCGCTGGGTGATCCGCACCAACGACGCAGGTGCCAAGAACTTCAAGGTCGTCACCGCGCCGACCGACAGCACTGCCCGCAGCCAGTGGACCGACTGGGTGGCGCATGATGACAGCGTGCTGGTGGAGGGCTTCGAGCTGTTCGACACCTTCAGCGCCATTGCCGAACGCTCCAATGGGCTGGAGCGGATCAAGCTGCTGTTCGCCGACGGCCGCCAGGAATACGTGAAGGCCGACGAGGCGGCGTACTCCATGGGCATCGCCGCCAATCCGGAACCGGACAGCGTGTGGCTGCGTTACGCCTACGATTCGATGACCACGCCCACCACCACCTATGAGCTCAACACCGCCACCGGTGAGCGTCGCCAGCTCAAGCAGCAGCCGGTGCTGGGTTATGACCCGTCGCAGTACACCACCGAACGCGTCTGGGTGACCGCGCGTGACGGTGCCAAGGTGCCGGTGTCGCTCGTTTACCGGAACGGCTTCAAGAAGGACGGCACCGCTGCGCTGTACCAGTACGCCTACGGCAGCTACGGCATGTCGATGGATCCGGGCTTCAGCTCCAGCGTGGTCAGCCTGCTTGACCGCGGCGTCGTGTACGCCATCGCGCACATCCGCGGCGGTGAGGAGATGGGCCGCGCGTGGTACGAGAACGGCAAGCTGCTGCACAAGCAGAACACCTTCAACGACTTTGTCGATGTCACCCGTGAACTGGTCCGCCAGGGATATGCGGCCAAGGATCGTGTCGCTGCCTCCGGCGGCAGCGCCGGCGGACTGCTGATGGGCGCGGTGGCCAACCAGGCCGCGCAGGACTATCGGGTGATGGTGGCGCAGGTGCCGTTCGTGGACGTGGTCACCACCATGCTCGACGCCAGCATTCCGCTCACCACCAACGAGTACGACGAGTGGGGCAATCCGGAGCAGCGCGAGTACTACGACTACATGCTGAAGTACTCGCCTTACGACAACGTCAGCCGCCAGGCCTATCCGGCCATGTTCGTCGGCACCGGGCTGTGGGACTCGCAGGTGCAGTACTGGGAACCGGCCAAGTGGGTGGCCAGGTTGCGTGACGACAACACCGGCAGCCATCCCATCGTGTTCCGCACCAACATGGAGGCGGGCCATGGTGGCAAGTCCGGTCGCTTCCAGCGTTACCACGAGCTGGCCGAGTCGTATGCCTTTGTGCTCGACCAGCTGGGCGTGACCGCGCCTGCGGCCGACTGACGACGGTAGTGCCGGCCGCTGGCCGGCAACCCGGCCGCCCGTTCATGCAATCGGCACACCCGTCGGACGCCCCCTCGCTATACTCGGTCTCATGAGCATCCCCCATCGCAGAATCCTCCTGATCCCGCTGGCAGCGCTTGCGCTGCTGTCCCTTTCCGCCTGCGGCAACAAGGGCCCGCTGGTCATGCCGCAGAAGCCGGTGCCGGTGGAAGAGCAGGTGGTCGATCCGACCGAAGAAACGGTTCCGGCCGACACCGACGCGACCCAGGACCCGCCGGTGGTACCGGACCCGGTCGAACCGCAGCTGGATGACGATGACGGCAATGAGTAAGTCTGCTTCCTCCGCCCTGCGCTTCACCAAGATGCACGGGGCCGGCAATGATTTCGTCGTGCTGGATCTGCGCGACGGTACCCCCGCACCGACCCCGGCGCTGGCCGCCCAGCTGGCCAACCGCCACACCGGCGTTGGCTGCGACCAGATTCTGACCATTGAACCGCCGCGTGAAGCCGGTTCGGTAGCCGCTTACCGCATCTGGAACTCGGACGGTTCGCAGTCCGAACAGTGCGGCAACGGGGCGCGCTGCATCGCCGCGTGGCTGGTCCGCGACGGTGCCGCCGAAGGCAGTACCTTCAACATTGACAGCCCGCTGACGACCCATGCCATCGAGCGCATTGGCGATGACCAGTACGCGGTGGCCATGGGCGTGCCGCGCTTTGAACCGGCCCAGGTACCGCTGCTGGGCTTCGCCCGCGCACGCGAGGAGTACCTGCTGCCGCTGCAGGGCGACCAGGTGCGTTTCGGCGCGGTGTCGATGGGCAACCCGCATGCGGTGGTCGAAGTTGGCTTGGTGGATGCTGCTCCGGTAGAACGGCTCGGGCCGCTGCTGCAGCAGCACGCCAGCTTCCCGCAGTCGGTCAACGTGGGCTTCGTGCAGGTGCTGGACCCGCAGCATGCCCGTCTGCGCGTATACGAGCGTGGCGTAGGTGAGACTCTGGCCTGCGGCAGTGGTGCCTGTGCCGCGGCGGTGGTGATGATGCAGCGCGGCCGTCTGCAGCGTGACGCGGTGATGTCGCTGCCCGGTGGTGACCTGCGCCTGCGCTGGCCGGCCGATGATGCGCCGGTGGTGATGTCTGGCCCGGCTGCCTTTGTCTTTGAAGGGGAGTGGATCGCATGAGTGACACCGCCGAGAAGATCGGTGCGCATGAAGTGGCCTCCTGGCTGCGCCGGCACCCGACCTTCCTCAAGCAATTTCCCGACCTTTCGCTGACCTTGGTGGTGCCGCGCGACGACGGCCCCACCGCGTCGCTGGCCAGCTACCAGCTGGAAGTGCTGCGCGACAAGAACCGCGAGCTGTCGCGGCGGCTTGCCGACCTTGCTGCCAATGCGCAGATCAACGAGCGGCTGGCGGTGCGCACCCATCAATTGACCCTCGCCCTGATGAAGCAGCGGACGGCTGCTGACACGCTGCGGGCGATGGCCGCATCGCTGGAAGAAGATTTTGCAGGCGATCTGGTGCGACTGGTGGTGCTGCGCCCGGTGGAAGGCCTGGAGCAGGCCCCGTGGCTGCAGGTGCTGGCGGAAGACAGCCCGAAACTGGCGGCATTCCGCGATTGCCTCAAGGATGGCGAACCGATCTGCGGCCGCCTGCATCCGGAAAAGAACGCGGTGCTGTATGGCGAACGCGTGGACGAAGTGCAGTCCAGCGCGTTGCTGCCGCTGCCGGGCATCGGCCTGATCGCGGTCGGTAGCCACGACGGCAACCGCTTCTATCCCGGCATGGGCACGCTGTTCCTGCGCATGATGGGCGAGGCGCTGGCCGTGGCGCTGTCGCGCTTCTACCCGGCCTGATCGTCGCGGAGCAGCCGTCATGGGCGCGGTGCAGGAGTTCCTGGGGCATCTGCAGGTGGAGCGCCGTGCCTCGGCGCACACCCTGGATGCCTACCGCCGCGATCTGGAGGCCCTGAGCGGGTGGGCGGACGCGCAGGGCTCACAGCCCGAAGGCCTGAACGCCGAGCATCTGCGTCAATTCATTGCGGCTGAGCATCGGCGTGGGCTGGCTCCGAAGTCACTGCAGCGGCGGTTGTCGGCGTGCCGAAGTTTCTATGCGTGGTTGCTCAAGCACCACCGCATTGACGTCAGTCCAGCGGCCACGCTGAAGGCCCCGAAGGCTCCGCGCAAGCTGCCGCAGGTGCTCGACGCTGATGAAGCCGTGCAGCTGGTGGAACTGCCCACCGATGCGCCATTGGGGCTGCGTGATCGCGCGCTGCTGGAGCTGTTTTACTCCTCCGGCCTGCGACTGAGTGAATTGTGCGCGCTGGTGTGGCGCGACCTGGATTTCGCCACCGGTCTGGTCAATGTGCTCGGCAAGGGCAATCGCCAGCGCCGGGTACCCTTCGGCCGTCACGCGCGTGAGGCATTGCAGGGCTGGCGCGCGGAGAGCGGGGCGGGCGAGGCGCAGCCGGTGTTTCCGGGGCGCAAGGGCGGTCCGATCACCCAGCGTGCGGTGCAGATCCGCATCC
>JAEXNZ010000388.1 GCA_023439425.1 Pseudomonadota bacterium | reverse complement strand
ACGTGGGACTGATCCGCAAACGGGCGCTGCCGAACACGTTGATGTCACGCAAGTTGTTCAGCGATCCGCTGGCGCTGGTGGTCAATGACCAGCATCCGCTGCTGCGCGGTGTGCCGGAGGGAACACCGATTGCGTTGCGCCAGTTTGCGCACGAGCCGTTCGTGGGCTTTCTGCGCGAAGTAGGTGCCGGCATCCACGATCACTTCATCGCGCTGTGTCGCAGTGCCGGGTTCACCCCGCGCATCATCCAGGAGGCCGGTGAAGCCTCCACGCTGATCAGCTTGGCCGCCTCCGGACTGGGCGTGACCGTATTGCCGGCGTCGTGCAGCCATATTCATGTGGAAGGCGCGCGCTTCGTGCCGCTGAGTGATCGCGCGGCCAGTTCGGAAGTGCACGTGGCCTGCCGGCGCGGCAGCCCTTCCCCGCTGATCACCCACTTCACCCGCCTGCTGCAGGTGGGCATCAACGGCTGAGCGCAAGCTCCGGCTGCGGGCGGGTGCGACGGCGCAGCTGCCAGGCGATGCTGGCTCCGCCCAGGGTCATGACGGCGGTGAACGCACACACGCCCCACCAGTCCCAGTGGGTGTAGAACACGCCGCCGAGCGCGCCGGCCACACTGGAACCGAGGTAGTAGGCGAACAGATACAACGCCGAGGCTTCCGCGCGCAGAATGCCGGCACGGCTGCCGACCCAGCTGCTGGCCACCGAATGGCCGCCGAAGAAGCCGAAGGTGACCAGTGCGATACCGGCGGCCATGCAGCCCAGCCACGGTAGCGCCAGCAGCACGATGCCGGTGGCGATAAGCGCGTAGCAGATCGCCAGTACCTTGCCACGCCCATGCCGGGTGGCCTGCTGGCCCATCCAGGCCGAGCTGAAGGTACCCACCAGGTACACGCTGAAGATCAGTCCGACCACGGTCTGGCTGAGCTGGTACGGTGGTGCCAGCAGGTGGTAGCCGAGATAGTTGTACAGGGTGACGAACACGCCCATCAGCAGGAACGCGGTGGCGAACAGCCACGGCAGGCCGGGATCGGAAAACAGCGTGCGCCAGCGTGCCGGCAATTCGCGCAGGCCGCTACGGCGGCTCTGGAAGTGGCGCGAGGGCGGCAGCTGCATCCACAGTAGTGCGGTGCTGACCACGGCGATGATCGACACCCCGCCGATGCCCCAGCGCCAGCCCCAATGATCGGCAACCACGCCGGCGATCAGGCGACCGCTCATGCCGCCCACCGCGTTGCCGCCGATGTACAGGCCCATCGCCAGGCCGAGCGCGCGGCTGTCCATTTCCTCGACCAGATAGGTCATCGCCACGGCAGGAACGCCACTGAGGGCAATGCCGAGCAGGGCGCGCAGGATCAACAGCGTGGTCCAGTCGTTGACCAGCGCGCTGGCCGCAGAGAGCACGGTGGAGGCGAGCAGCGCGGTGATCATCACGTTGCGGCGGCCGACCCGGTCGGAGATCAGCCCGGCGATCAGCATCGAAACCGCCAGCAAGCCGGTGCTCAGCGACAGCGCCAATGCGCTGTTGGCGGCGGGCACGCCAAAGTGGCGGGTGAACTCGGGCAGCAGCGGCTGCACGGTATAGAGCAGGCCGAAGGTGGAGAAGCCGGCCAGGAACAGGGCCACGGCGGTACGGCGGAACGCGGGCGTGCCCTGCTGGATGTGGTCCGCGGCAGGGGAAGCAGCAGAAGCGCTGCGGTCGGCCGGCAGCGCGGCGGTATCACCGTTCATGGCGTCAGGGCCCGTGGGGGTGGGCCGTTACGTGGGGTCAGCGCTCAGGATAGGCCTGGGTTATGGGTCGATCCATAACCTCATTGGTCTTGATTGAGACGTTCTGTGTATGGATACCGAAATCCCGTAGAGCCGGGCTTGCCCGGCTGCCGTTCGCGTTACAACGACTTCCACGTAAACCCGTCACCGCGCCGGTAATACACCCATGCCCCCTTCCCATACACCTCACTGGCATTCACCAACCCGAAGTACCGCCCATCGGCACTGTTGCCCCGGTGATCCCCCAGCATCAACAGCTTCCCGGCCGGAATGGTGATGCCATCAATATCCGGACCGCCGCCCTGATCCAGGTTCAGCGAAACAGTACGGCTACCGAAGTCCTCCACCTCAGCCTTGCCATCGCCCCGCAGCGGCTGCCCATTGATGCTCAGCTGCCCATCATGCAGGCGAACCCGATCACCACCGACGGCAGCCACGCGCTTGATCAACCGGGTTCCGTCCAGCGGCGAGTTGAACACCACCACGTCCCCACGCTGCGGCTCACCGGTGTGCAGCAGCTCCTTGTTGGTGAACGGCAAGCGCACGCCGTACGCGCGCATGTCCACCACCACCCGGTCACCCGGCATCAACGTGGGCTCCATCGAACCACTGGGCACCTGGTAGTGGTTGGCCAGGGTGTCGCGCGCGGCCAGCAGCAGGCCGAGCATGACCGCCATGGGCATGGCTTCCTTCTTCAGCCAGTGGACCAGGCCCTTGGGTTCGGTTTCGGCGGTTGCGGCAGTCATGGAGCACTCCTTGCAGGTAGGTAGGGCTGTGACCCGGTCGGGGCAGCACAAGTTCCATTCAACCACAGCTGAAGCGGCTAGCACCGGCGGACCGAATCTACGCGTTGTTTACGCCCTGCCCGACACCGGGGCATGGCAGCTTTATGGGGGGCACGCGCATCGTGGCGACACCGCGCCAACCGGCGCATTGTCGAGGTGTTCCATGACCATCCTGTTGATCCGGCAGGCATCGCCGCAGGGCGCGCCGGACCTGGTACCCGCCCAATTGGCCGGGCATGCGGTGTTCTGCCAGGACTGTTCCACGCTGCCGGCGCTGCTGGCGTGTCTGGACCAGGCGCGGGACAGCCGACCGGACTGCCTGCTGATTGAGGCGGTTCACGTTGATCCTTCGCAATGGGCAGTGCATGGCCAGGCGCTGTGTGCGGCGTTGGACGCGCTGCCCGTGCCTTACATCGAGATGGCCGCCAATGACGACGACGGCCTGGATGCACACCTGCATCCGCAGCATGCGCCGGTGGCGCGCGTGGTCTGCAGCAGCGGGCGCGATGACGCCTGCCGGTTGTCGCTGGCCATTGCCGAACGTCGTCTGCTTTCTGCTGCCGTGGGAGTTTGAATCGTGTCTATTTTCATTATTCGTGGGCCGGAAGCGGCCGGGCAGCTGATCCGGACCGCACAGCCGTTGCCGGGGCCGGTATTGAAGGCGCTGGTGCATCGGGCGATTGATGCCGGCACCACGGTGGCGATTCGTGCCTGTGGGTCGGAGCAGGAGTTGCTGGATGCGTTGCGCGTGGCCGATCACAGTCGGGGTGAGGTGACGTTGTTGGATCCCGGTGCGTGTGTGGGTAGCGTGCGATTGCAGCGGCTGTTGCCGCATCTGCACAACGCGTATGTGGAGGTGCATGACGATGATTGTCGTACGCCCGAAGAGTGCCTGCCGGCTGGCGTTGGGGAACGCATTGGCGTGGCGCATGGGTATTGCGCACAGAGTTACATGCACGCGCTGGAGATCGCGCTGGATCACCTGGGGTGTAGTGAGGTGGGGTGTCGGGTTGGGACGTGATGGGATTGGTTCCGTGCGGGTGCCACGCAGGGCGTGGCACCTGCGGATGGTGATGGTTCGTGCCACGCAGGGCGTGGCACCTACGGGAATCATGCATCCGTAGAGCCACGCCCTGCGTGACTGCTTTTCGTTCCGGCGTCATGAACGCCTGATGCGCGGCTTCGGTCGCCTCTAAACGTCGGTCGATCTGTCGCAGCGCTCTGGATTCCGTCTTCGGATGCTTGAATCGCGCGGCGCGCGAGTACCACGCAGGGCGTGGCACCTGCAGGCATTGCTACGTGCACAGGACGATTGCGCTGTTCGCCGGGCTCAC
>JAEXNZ010000160.1 GCA_023439425.1 Pseudomonadota bacterium | reverse complement strand
TGGCCGCCGGGTGAGGCGGGGGTGTGGTTTTCCCCCCACGCGCAACGGCACCCCCATGGGGCCGCACTTGCGGCCCTGTGTATTTGTAAGCGTCAGGAGAATCTGAAATGAAGCGTCGCGTCGTCGTTACCGGCATGGGCATGGTCTCGCCGTTGGGCAATGATCTGGCCACCAGTTGGAAGGGCATCACCGAAGGCCGTTCCGGCATCGGTCCGCTGACCAATGTTTCAGACGCCTACCTGGAGCGTTTCACCACCAAGATTGCGGGTGAGGTCAAAGGCTTTGACATCACCGCCGACAACGAACAGTTCGGCAGATTCCGGGTCAGTGGCAAAGATGCCAAGAAGATGGACCCGTTCATTCATTACGGCCTGGGCGCTTCGTTCATGGCCCTGCACGATTCCGGCCTGGAAATCACCGACGCCAATGCCGAGCGCATCGGCGCGATCGTCGGTGCCGGCATCGGCGGCCTGCTCGGCATTGAAGAGCAGACCATCGAATTCCATGAGGGCAAGAAGATCTCGCCCTTCTATGTGCCCAAGACCATCATCAACATGCTGCCGGGCCAGCTGAGCATCATCACCGGTCTGAAGGGTCCGTCCTTCTCCGCCGTGTCCGCCTGCGCCACCTCGATTCATTCCATCGGCACCGCCATGCGCATGATCCAGTACGGCGACGCCGACGTGATGGTGGTCGGCGGTGCCGAGCGTGGTTCTTCGCCGACCGCACTGGGCGGCTTCTGCGCGATGAAGGCCATGAGCACCCGCAACGATGCCCCGGAACAGGCCTCGCGCCCGTGGGACAAGGACCGTGACGGCTTCGTGCTGGGCGACGGTGCCGGCATTCTGATTCTGGAAGAGTATGAACACGCCAAGGCGCGTGGCGCGAAGATCTACTGCGAGCTCGCCGGCTTCGGTGCGAGCTCCGACGCGTACCACATGACCGCGCCCAGCGAGAACGGCGAAGGTGCCGCGCGCTGCATGACCATGGCCCTGAAGGACGCCGGCGTCACCCCGGACCAGGTCGGTTACCTCAACGCACACGGCACCTCCACGCCGCTGGGCGACCTGGGCGAAACCATGGCCATGAAGACCGCTTTCGGCGACCACGCCTACAAGATGATGGTCAGCTCCACCAAGAGCATGACCGGCCACCTGCTCGGCGCTGCCGGCGGCGTGGAAGCCATCTTCTCGGTGCTCGCGATCCGCGACAACATCATTCCGCCGACCATCAACCTGGAACAGCCGGGCGAAGGCTGCGACCTGGACTACGTGCCGAACGTGGCCCGCGAAGCGACCGTCGACGTGGTCATGTCGAACGGCTTCGGCTTCGGCGGCACCAACGGCACGCTGGTGTTCAAGCGCGTCTGAGGTTTTCCGCGTAACGTGTCTCACCACACCCGGGCCGCCTTTTTGGGCGGCCTTGGTGCATCTGGCCTTCGCGCATCCACGGTCCTTCCCATGTTCCAAACCCGCCCGCTACCGTCGACCACCGACCTCCCATCCCTGCAACGCGTGGCCCCCGACCGCTACCCGCTGCTGATGGAATCCACCGCGTCCGGCACCGCCCAGGGGCGCTGGGACCTGCTGCTGATGGCCAGCGGCCCCACGCTTGCGCTGCATGCCGACGGCGTGGTCCGCGATGAAACCGGAATAGCCCACAACGGCACCTTCCTTCAGGTACTGGACGCCCACTGGCAGGCCAACCGCCTTCCACGCGAAGAAACCGGCCTCCCATTCCGCGGCGGCTGGGCGCTGATGCTCGACTACGAACTGGCCGGCCAGATTGAAACCGTGCTGGCGCTGCCCACCCGCGCCGACGGCCTGCCGGCCGCCCTGGCCCTGCGCTGCCCTGCAGGCGTGCTGCACGACCGCGTGCTGGGCCAGTACCACGCCGTCTGCGAAACCGGCAGCGAGGCGCTGCTGGACACCCTGCTGGCCGACCTGCAGGCCGCCCAGGCGCAGCCCGCGCTGCCGGCCTGGCAGCCGCCGCAGCAGATGGACGAAGACGCCCCCGCACGCTTCACCGGCGGCGTGGAAAAGGTGATCGACTACCTGCGCGCCGGCGACGTGTTCCAGGTGAACCTGTCGCGCCGCTGGGTCGCGCAGTTCGGCGAAGCTCTGGACCCGCACGCCCTGTACGCGCAGCTGCGCGTTGCCAATCCCGCACCGTTTGCCGGCCTGTTCATCGCGCAGGGCAGGGCGGTGGTCAGCTCCTCGCCCGAGCGCCTCGTGTCCGTGCACGGTGACGACGTGCAGACCCGCCCCATCGCCGGCACCCGCCCGCGCTTTGAAGGCGACGACGATGCCGAGCGCATCCGCGAGCTGGTCGGCCATCCCAAGGAGCGCGCCGAGCATGTGATGCTGATCGACCTCGAGCGCAACGACCTCGGCCGCATCTGCAGCCCCGGCAGCGTCGAAGTGGATGAACTGATGACCGTGGAAAGCTATGCCCACGTGCACCACATCGTCAGCAACGTGCGTGGCCGCCGGCTGCCCGGCACCACGCCCGGGCAGGTGATTGCCGCCACCTTCCCCGGCGGCACCATTACCGGCTGCCCCAAAGTGCGCTGCATGCAGATCATCGCCGAGCTCGAGCAGACCGCGCGCGGTGCCTACACCGGCGCATTCGGCTGGCTGAACCGCGACGGCGATCTCGACCTGAACATCCTCATCCGCACTGCCGAAGTAAACGGCCCCCACGCCGCCTTCCGCACCGGTGCCGGCATCGTCGTCGATTCAGATCCCACCAGGGAACTCGACGAAACCCGCGCCAAAGCCCGCGGCCTGATGCGCGCGCTGGGCCGCCCTGACTGACCCCTGTATCCTGTAACCGGGATTCACACCGTAGAGCCACGCCCTGCGTGGCTGCACGCAAAAACAGAACCACCCGTAACAACCGGAACCACGCAAAAGGACCCCCATGGCAGGTGCAAAACGAGGTTGCCTCTTCATCCTCACAGTGCTGCTCCTAGGCGCACTGGCGCTAGCCGCCGCCGGCCTATGGTTCTGGAACAACCAATCCAGCTTCGCCGACCAACCCATCACCCCGGACGAACCGGCGGTCATCATCGCCCCCGGCGACGGCCTCAACACCGTCGTACGCAAGCTGCGCGAGGTCGGCGTTGACGAAGGCACCGACACCCAATGGCAACTGCTCGCGCGCCAATTGGACGCCGCCGGCAAGCTGAAGGTCGGCGAATACGCTCTCGACAATGACCTCACCCCGCGCGAACTGCTCACCCGCATGCGCCAGGGCCGCGTCGTGCAACACCGCGTCACCATCGTCGAAGGCTGGAACATCCGCCAGCTGCGCGCCGCGCTCAAGCGCGCTGATCCGCTGGTACACACCACCGACAACCTCAACGACAGCGAGCTGATGGCCAAGCTCGGTTTCCCCGGCCAGCACCCGGAAGGCCGTTTCCTGCCGGAAACCTACGTCTACCAGCGCGGCGACACCGACGTCGATGTGCTCAAGCGCGCCCACGCGGCCATGGAAAAAGAACTGACCGCCGCCTGGGACAGCCGCAGCGACGACCTGCCGCTCAACACCCCATACGAACTGCTCACCCTGGCCTCCATCATCGAAAAAGAAACCGCGCTGGCCAGCGAGCGCCCGCAGATTGCCGGCGTGTTCGCGCGCCGCCTGAAGATGGGCATGCGCCTGCAGACTGACCCGACTGTCATCTACGGCATCGGCAGCAGCTACGACGGCAACATCCGCAAGCGCGACCTCACCGCCGACACCCCGTACAACACCTACACCCGTGCCGGCCTGACCCCGACGCCGATCGCCATGCCCGGCCGCGACGCCCTGCACGCCGCCGCGCAGCCCACCCCCGGCAACGCGCTGTACTTCGTGGCCGTCGGCGATGGCAGCGGTGCGCACGTGTTCTCTGCCACCTACGCCGACCATAACGCCGCCGTCGCCCGTTACCTGCAGCAGCTGCGCCAGCAGCGTGCGCAGCAGCAGGCACAACCGCAATGAGTACTGACCTGCAGCGCCACCCGCACTTCATCAGCCTCGAAGGCGGGGAGGGCGCGGGCAAGACCACCGCGCTCAACGCCATCCGGCAGGCGCTGGAAGCACACGGCCACACCGTGCTGCTTACCCGCGAGCCGGGCGGCACCCCGCTGGCCGAGCGCATCCGCGCGCTGGTGCTGACCCCGGACCCCGAGATCGCCGCCGAGCCGCTCAGCGCCGAGGCCGAGCTGCTGCTGGTGTTCGCCGGCCGCGCCCAGCACGTGCGTCAGGTCGTGCAGCCGGCGCTGGCCCAGGGCACGTATGTGCTGAGCGACCGCTTCACCGATTCCAGCTACGCCTACCAGGGCGGCGGGCGCGGGCTCGATCCCGCCTTCATCGCCGAACTGGAGCGCCGCACCGTCGGCCTGCAGCCCGGCCTGACCCTGCTGCTGGACGTGGATGTGGCCGTCGGCCGCGCCCGCGCCAGTGGCCGCGACGAAGGCCCGGACCGCATCGAGCGCGAGCAGGACGACTTCTTCCAGCGCGTGCGCAACGTGTTCCGCCAGCGCGCCGCTGCCGAGCCGGAGCGCTTCCGCGTCATCGACGCCGGCCAGGACCAGGCCGGCGTTGCCGCCCAGGTGGTGGCGGCCATCGATGCATACCTTGGTAAGGGAGGCGGCAATGGCTGAGTTCTCGCCCTGGCAGCAGCGCGCCTATGACCAGACCGTCGCCGCGCTCGACGCCGGCCGCCTCGGCCATGGCCTGCTGATCTGCGGCCCGGCCGGTCTCGGCAAGGCTGAAGTGGCCCTGCAACTGGCCAAGCACGTGCTGGAGCGCGGCGAGCCCGCCGCTGCCCAGCGCGCTGCCCAGCTGATTGCCGCCGGCACCCACCCGGATCTGCAGCAGGTGTCGTTCATTCCGAACAAGACCGGCGACAAGCTTCGCACCGAAATCGTGATCGAGCAGATTCGCGAGATCTCGCAGAAGCTGGCGCTGACCCCGCAGTATGGCGTGGCGCAGGTGGTCATTGTCGACCCCGCCGACGCTATCAACCGCGCCGCCTGCAACGCGCTGCTGAAGACCCTGGAAGAGCCGCAGCCCGGCCGCTACCTGTGGCTGATCAGCAGCGACCCCGCACGCCTGCCGGCCACCGTGCGCAGCCGCTGCCAGCGCCTGGAATTCAAGCTGCCGCCGCGCGAGGAAGCGCTGGCCTGGCTGCAGGCCCAGGGCCACAGCGAAGCCAGCGCCCGCGAAGCCCTGGACGCTGCCCGCGGCCACCCAGGGCTGGCCGACGACTGGCTGAAAAACGATGGCCTGACCCTGCGCCGGCAGGTTGCCAGCGACCTCGAGGCCCTGGTCGCCGGTCGCAGCAGCGCGGTGGAGCTGGCCCAGCGCTGGTGCGCCGACGAGCACGCCGCCCTGCGCCTGCGCTTCGCCGCAGACCTCGCATTGGCACAAGCCACCGGTGGTGGCTTGACCGATGCGGAGCGATTGCACAAGCTGGGGGCCTGGTTCGACGCCGCCAACCGTACCCGCGATCTGCTGCGCACTACCGTGCGTGCCGACCTGGCGGTGGTGGAATTGTTGTTGGCCTGGAACAAGGTCAACGAGCGGCACGTAAAGGGGAATAGATAAATGAGCGCCACCAACGCCCGCCAGGGCATCCTGTCGCTGGCCGTCAAGGACAAGGCGTCGCTGTACAGCGCCTACATGCCGTTCATCAAGAACGGCGGCATCTTCGTGCCCACGCCCAAGCGTTACTTCCTGGGCGACGAGGTCTTCCTGCTGCTGACCCTGCCCGACAGCAGCGAGCGCCTGCCCGTAGCTGGCAAAGTGATCTGGGTGACCCCGGCCGGAGCCCAAGGCAACCGCGCCGCCGGCATCGGCGTGCAGCTGGCCGACGGCCAGGAAGGCGATAACGTGCGCAACAAGATCGAGACCGCACTGGCCGGCATCCTGAACTCGGACAAGCCCACGCACACGATGTGAAGGTGATTGTAAAAAAGCGTTGACGGGTTCGAAATCCGCCCTATAATGAGCGGCTCAGCAACACACCGGGCGGTTAGCTCAGCGGTAGAGCATTGCCTTCACACGGCAAGGGTCACAGGTTCGATCCCTGTACCGCCCACCATGTTGCGGAAACTAAGAAAGCCGACCTTTTGGGTCGGCTTTTTTGTTGTGCGGCGTGGTATGGCATCCGCCGACGTTCGATCCGACCCATGGGCTAGACTCCCAGCCATCTTCTCCCAGCGAACAGGCAATGGACATGCTTCGCCATGGTATCCCGGTCGCAGTGCTCGCTGGTGCGCTGACGCTTGCGGTCGCCGCTTGCGCCCAGCCAGCAAAAGCCAGCAAAAGCCAGCAAGGATGGCGTCGTGCAGGACGCAGTATCCGCGGAGATCCAGCGTGAACAGGACAAGGCTGCCGCGATTTCGGATTCCCTTGTGCCGGAGGGGGCGGAGACGCCTCCTGAGTGGAAAGGCTTCCCTGCGTTGAAGCCCGGGCCGGAGCTGAGCTCGATCAAGCTCGTCGGGCAGGTTCATGGCCTTGCCAAAGCGCTGCGCATGTATGCAGACGCCGAACCAGAGAGTGTGGCGCGAGTTCTGGGAATCGCGTTGCCTTCCGATGCTGAAGATCGTAGGCGCGGTGTTTCGGGCAAGGTTGGAAGTAGTACTTACGAATGGGCCG